>CAKUSI010000057.1 GCA_934678955.1 uncultured Austwickia sp.
TAAGTGGGGGTGCGTTCCTGCGGTGATGCGTGCGTTTCCCGCCCGTGGGCGGTAAGTGGGGGTGCGTTCCTGCGGTGTTGCGTACGTTTCCCGCCCACGGGCGGAAAGTGGCGGTGCGTTCCTGCGGTGATGCGTACGTTTCCCGCCCGCGGGCGGAAAGTGGCGGTGCCTTCCTGCGGTGATGCGTACGTTTCCCGCCCACGGGCGGAAAGTGGCCGGGCGAGATCTGCCCACGCGGCGGGACGCGTCAGAGCTTGCGCAGCCGCACGTGACGCACGCTGTGATCGGCGCCCTTCGTCAGCACCAGGTTCGCGCGCCCGCGGGTGACCAGCACGTTCTCCCGCAGGTTCGGCTCGTTGATCGCCTCCCAGATCGAGGACGCCATTGCCACGGCCTCGGCGTCGGACAGGGAGGCGTACCGATGGAAGTACGAGGCCGGATCCGCGAACGACGTCGCCCGCAGCGCCAGGAACCGCTCGACGTACCAGCGCCGGATGTCCTGGATGCGCGCGTCCACATAGACGGAGAAGTCGAAGAAGTCCGCCACCGCGAGCCCATACCGGCCGTCCTGGCGCAGCCGCGGGCCCTGGAGGACGTTGAGGCCCTCGACGATCAGGACGTCGGGGTTGCGGACCTCGATCCGGGCCTCGGGGACGATGTCGTAGACGTGGTGGCTGTAGACGGGCGCGGTCACCACCTCGACGCCGGCCTTCACCTCCGAGACGAACCGCAGCAGGGCGCGCTGGTCGTAGCTCTCCGGGAAGCCCTTGCGGTCCAGGATGCCGCGGCGCTCCAGCTCGTGGTTGGGGTAGAGGAAGCCGTCGGTGGTCACGAGCTCGACCTGCGGGGTGCTCGGCCAGTGCAGCAGCAGCTCGCGCAGCAGGCGGGCGGTCGTGGACTTGCCGACCGCCACGGACCCGGCGACGCCGATGACGAAGGGAGTCTTCTCGGGGCGCTCGCCGAGGAAGTTCCAGGTCACGTTGTGCAGCCGCCCGATGGCCTCGATGTAGAAGGCCAGCAGCCGGGACAGCGGCAGGTAGACGTCCTCGACCTCACGCATGTCGATCTGCTCGCCGATGCCGACCACGCGGGCCACGTCGGCGGGGGTCAGGGAGAGCGGGTGCGTCTCGCGCAGGCGGGCCCACGCCGAGCGGTCCAACTCCACGTAGGGGGACGGGGTCGGCTCGTGCGAGGTGGACACTCCCGCATTCTTCCCTACGCAGTCCTCGCAGGTGGGCGAGGGCGGCAAGGCCGTGAGCCCGCCGTGCGCCTCGCGTGGTCAGGCGCGTTGAATGCCCCGGATAGAATCGGATTATGTGCGGAATCGTGGGGTACGTCGGTCCGTCGGCGAGCGGACGCGCGCTCGACGTGATCATGGAGGGGCTGGCCCGGCTGGAATACCGCGGGTATGACTCCGCCGGTGTCGCTTTGGCGGGGGCGGGGTTCGGAGAGATCGCCTGGTCCAAGAAGGCCGGCAAGCTGGCCAACCTGCGCGCGGAGCTGGACGCGCACCCGCTGCCGCCATCGGGCACGGGCATCGGGCATACGCGCTGGGCCACCCACGGCGGACCCACCGACGCGAACGCCCACCCCCATCTGGGCGGCGGGGACGACAAGCTGGCGCTGATCCACAACGGGATCGTGGAGAACTTCCACGCGCTCAAGGGGGAACTGCTGGCGCAGGGCGCCACGTTTCGTTCCGAGACCGACACCGAGGTGGCCGCGCAGCTGATCGCGAGGGCCTATGCGCAGACGGGCGACCTGACCGAGGCCATGCGCCAGGTGGTGAACCGCCTCGAGGGTGCGTTCACCCTGCTCGCGGTGCACGCGGACACCCCGGACGTGGTCGTGGCCGCGCGCCGCAACTCGCCCCTGGTCGTGGGGCTGGGCGAGGGCGAGAACTTCCTGGGGTCGGACGTGGCCGCGTTCATCGGTCACACGAAGCAGGCGATGGAAGTCGACCAGGACCAGATCGTGACGATCACCGCCGAGGACGTGTCGGTGATCGGCTTCGACGGGGCGCCGGCGCAGGGCAAGCGGTTCGAGGTGACCTGGGACGCCGCGCAGGCCGAGAAGGGCGGCCACAGCTCTTTCATGGTCAAGGAGATCCTGGAGCAGCCGCACGCGGTCCTGGACACCCTGCTCGGGCGGACGGATTCGCAGGGGCAACTGGTCCTGGACGAGATGCGGATCGATCCGGAGCGCCTGCGCGCGGTCGACAAGATCGTGATCGTGGCCTGCGGGACCGCGTTCTATTCGGGGCTGACCGCCAAGTACGCGATCGAGCACTGGACCCGTATCCCCTGCGAGGTGGAGCTGGCGCACGAGTTCCGCTACCGGGACCCGGTCATCGGGGCGACAACGCTCGTGGTCTCGATCTCCCAGTCGGGGGAGACGATGGACACGCTCATGGCGGTGAAGCACGCCCGCGAGCTGGGGGCGCTGACGCTGTCGATCTGCAACACGCATGGCGCGACGATCCCGCGCGAGTCCGACGCGGCGCTCTATACACACGCCGGCCCCGAGATCGCGGTGGCCTCGACCAAGGCGTTCACCGCGCAGATCACCGCGTGCTACCTGTTCGGCCTCTACTTGGCCCAGCTGCGTGGCAGCGCCGACGCCGCCCGGGAGGTCATGGCGGAGCTCGCGGATATCCCGGCGAAGCTGGAGACCGTGCTGGCGTCGATGGACCGGGTGCGCGAGATCGCCCGCTTCATGGCCGACACCCGCTCGGTCCTGTTCCTGGGGCGGCATGTCGGCTACCCGATCGCCCTGGAGGGCGCGCTCAAGCTGAAGGAGATCGCCTACATCCACGCCGAGGGCTTCGCCGCGGGGGAGCTGAAGCACGGCCCGATCGCCCTGATCGAGCCCGGTCAGCCGGTGTTCATCGTGGTGCCCTCGCCGCACACTCCGTACAGCCTGCACGACAAGGTGGTCTCCAACATCCAGGAGATCCGCGCCCGCGGTGCCCGCACGCTGGTGATCGCCGAGGAGGGGGACGAGGCGGTGGTGCCGTTCGCGGACGAGGTGATCCGCGTGCCCGCGACGAGCCCGCTGCTGGCGCCGCTGTTGACGATCGTGCCGCTGCAGGTGTTCGCGTGCGAGCTGGCGACGGCGAAGGGTCTGGACGTGGACCAGCCGCGGAACCTGGCGAAGTCCGTCACCGTCGAGTAAAGATCCCGCGAAAGGCCATGACGATCCTCGGCGTCGGCGTCGACGTCTGCGAGATCGCCCGGATCGAGCGACTCGTGGGCAGCACGCCGAGGCTCCTCGAGCGCCTGTTCACGCCGGAGGAGCGGGGACTGCCGGTGGCTTCGCTCGCGGCCCGGTTCGCGGCGAAGGAGGCGGTCGCGAAGGCCCTGGGCGCGCCGGGCGATCTGAGTTGGCAGGACGCCTGGGTCGTGCGCGGCCCTGCCGGGGCGCCGTCGCTGCACGTCAGCGGTAGTGTGGCGGCGCGGGCGGCGGCGCTGGGTGTCAGGTCGTGGCACGTGTCCTTGTCGCACGACGGCGGCCTGGCCGTGGCGGTCGTGGTCGCCGAGGGCTGACCGGCGCGGGAGGCGCGGACGAGGACCACCCCCCGCGAGCGCGCGAGGAGAGGTGGACCGATGACCCTGCAGGCCTGGTCGGTGCCGGACGTGCGTGCGGCCGAAGAGGCTGCGATGGCGAAGCTGCCCGACGGTGAGTTGATGCAGCGGGCGGCGCGTGGGTTGGCGGCGGTGGTGCGGGCACGGCTCGCGGGGCGGGCGCGGGCCACGGTGGTGGGGCTGGTCGGGTCGGGGGGCAATGGGGGCGACACCCTGTACGCGTTGGCGCGCGTCGCGAAGCGGCGGGAGTCCGACGACGTGGTGGCGCTCCTGGTGTCCGAGCGGGAAGCGCACGCCGGGGGGCTCGCCGCTGCCGAGGAGGCGGGGGTGCGGGTCCTGAGGGCGCCGTGGGGCCAGGAGCCACCGGAGGAGGCGCTGGAGGCCGTGCGCACGGCCGACGTCCTGGTGGACGGGCTGGCCGGGATCGGCGGGCGGCCGGGGTTCAAGGGGGGGATGGGCGCCGTGGTCGAGCCCCTCTTGGCGGCGGTGCCGCCGGAGGCGTACGTCGTCGCGGTGGACCTGCCGAGCGGGGCCGACCCGGAGGGCGAGCGGCCAGGGAGCGCCGGTGTCTGGGCGGACGAGACGGTGACGTTCGGGGTGTGCAAAGGCGTGCACGTGTTGACCACGGCGGACCGCTGCGGCCTGTTGACCGTCGTGGACATCGGGCTGGAGATGTCGACGACGCCGGTGGCCGAGAGCCTCATCCACGACGACGTGGCCCGGCTGTGGCCGCAGCCGGGGCCGGCGGACGACAAGTACAGCCGGGGCGTGCTCGGCGTGGTCGCCGGCGGGGAGAAGTACCCGGGCGCGGCGGCGCTGAGCGTGACGGCGGCGGTATGCGCGGGGGCGGGGATGGTCCGGTACGTGGGCCCCCCGACACCGACGTTCCTGGTCAGCGGGCGGGTCCCGGAGGTGGTGCTGGGGCCGCCGACCGGCAACCAGCGCGTGCAGGCGTGGCTGGTCGGCCCGGGGCTGGACCCGGCGCCGGGCGGCGAGGGTCCGGACGCGGCGCAGGTGGCGGCAGCCAGGGAGGCCTTGGATTCGGGGCTGCCCGCGGTGGTCGACGCCGGCGGGCTCGACCTGCTCACCGGTCCCCGGCCGGGGGCAGGCGCGCGGACCCTCCTCACTCCGCACGCCGGCGAGCTGGCCCGGCTGCTCGGGCGCCTCGCGGGGCGCGAGGTCGCGCGCGAGGACGTGGAGAAGGATCCTGTCCGGATGGCGCGGACCGTCGCGGGCCTGCTGCACGCGACCGTACTGCTCAAGGGACATCGCACGTACGTGGTGCCGCCGCCGGGCAGCGGCCTCCCGGTGCGGGCCCAGGCCGACGCGCCGGCGTGGCTGGCCACCGCGGGCTCCGGCGACGTGCTGGCCGGAATCGCCGGGACACTGCTGGCGGCCGGACTCGATCCCCTCGACGCGGGGTCATTGGCGGCGCTCGTGCACGGTCTCGCCGGTCACGAGGCCTCCGGCGGGGGGCCGGTGCGCGCCCTCGCGGTCGCGGAATCGTTGGGGGATGTGCTCGCACGGCTGCTCTCTCGCCCCGCCGAGGCCGACGGCTCGCCCTGATACCCGTTTCCGAGCGACACTATGAGGTGACCAACGGGTAGACCGGGGATGAGCAGGGGGGGACCGGTCGGCAGGAGGATGAATGAGTCAGCAACCGCTGGGGGCGGTGCGTAGCCTGACCGGGCTCGGACTGGGCCTCGCGGCGGCGGGCATCACGGCGGCCGCCGGGATCGCGGCGGACCGGTTGAGTCGGGATCGGCGCGTGGCCCTGGCGCTCGACGAGGAGCAGGGCACGTCGCTGCGGACCGCATACGACGAGATCCCCGACCGCGCGCTCACCGTGACGGCGTCCGACGGCGTGAACCTGCACGTCGAGGTCGACGAGCCGCGCGGCGAGGCATCCACGCACGAGGGGGACACGCCCCTGGGGGAGCCGCCGACGATCGTGTTCAGCCACGGGTATTGCTTGTCGCTGCGGTGCTGGGTCTTCCAACGACGGGCGCTGCGGGAGGCGGGCTACCGGATCGTCCTGTGGGATCAGCGGGGGCACGGCAAGTCGGGCACGGGGGAGCCCGACAGCTATCACATCGATCAGCTCGGCCGGGACCTCAAGGCCGTGATCGACGAGGTGGCGCCCGCGGGCCCGATGGTGCTCGTCGGGCACTCGATGGGCGGGATGACGATGATGGCCCTCGGCCTCGACTTCGAGGATCTGGTGCGGGAGCGGGTCGTCGGCGCGGCGTTCGTCTCGACGAGCACGGGTGGCTTGTCGACGGTCTCCTACGGGCTCGGGGCAGCGGCCGGCAAGGCGGTGCACGTGTTCGGCCCGGCGGCGGCCGGCCGGCTGGCGCGGCTACAGGGCCTGGTGGACGGCACCGTGAAAGCCGGCAAGGACGTCATGAACTTCATCGTCGACTGGGGGTCCTTCGGGTCGCCGGTCCCGATGAGCATCGCCGACCTCACCACGGACATGATCTTCAGCACCCGGATGGAGGTCATCTCGGCCTTCATGCCGCACTTCGACAAGCACGACAAGCGGGAGGCGCTGGAGTCCTACTCCGGCATCGAGACTCTGGTCGTCAACGGCACCGTGGACAAGCTGACGCCGCCTTCGCACAGCGACGAGATCGTACGGCTGCTCCCGGGGTCCGAGCACGTGGTCGTGGAGGACGCCGGGCACGTGATCATGCTGGAACACCCCGAGGTGCTCAACGAGCAGCTGCTCGCGCTCGTGGCGCGTGGGCGCAGGGCCCAGATGGCCGGACAGGAGCCGTCGACCAGCTCGATCACCGTCCGGTACCGGGACCTCGTGGCGCGGCGGCGGGTCCGTCGGGCCCGTCGCCAGGTCGACGGCCGGCGGCGCGCGTGAGCATCGAGCGGGGCGCACCCGGGGTCGTGCTGGCCGGCCCCGAGCAGCTGGTCGACGCGGAGGACACGCGCGGCTGGGGCCGAGGGCTCGCGGCCCGGCTGCGGCGGGGCGACGTCGTGCTCCTCACCGGCGAGTTGGGCGCGGGCAAGACCACGCTGACGCAGGGTCTCGGCGAGGGTCTGGGGGTGCGCGGGCCGGTGACCAGCCCGACGTTCGTGATCGCGCGCGAGCACCCCTCGCTGACGGACGGGCCCGCGCTGGTGCACGTGGACGCCTACCGGCTCGCCGGCGCGGTCGAACTGGACGACCTCGATCTGCTGACGGGCCTGGACGAGGCCGTGGTGGTCGTCGAGTGGGGTCGCGGCCTGGCCGAGGAGCTGGCGGACAGCTACCTGGAGGTCGAGCTGGTCCGTGCAGGGGGGGACCTGAAGCACGACCGGTCGGGTTGCGAAGAACTCGCGGATCCGCGCACGGTGCGCCTGGTCGGGCACGGCCCCCGGTGGGGCGACGGGGGCGTCGGGCCGGCGAGGGCCCTGGACTAGCCTGGCAAGGTGCTCCTCGCCCTCGACACGTCGACCAGCGCAATCACCGTCGCGCTCCACGACGGATCGGCCGTCGCGGCCCGCGCCTGCGAGCTCGATGCCCGGTCGCACGGCGAGCGCCTGGCGCCGCTCATCCAGGCCGCGTTCGACCAGGCCGGGGTCGGCCCGGAGGCGGTCACCGCCGTCGTGGTCGGCGAGGGACCCGGACCGTTCACGGGGCTGCGGGTGGGCCTGGTCAGCGCCGCCGTGTTCGCCTGGGCGCGCGGCCTGCCCGCATACGGTCTCTGCAGCCTCGACGCCCTCGCGTGGCAGGCGATGGGCGTCGCGGCAGCGGGCGGACCGGCGGCGGCGCTCCCGGCCGGCGGGCGACTCCTGGTCGCGACCGACGCCCGGCGCAAAGAGGTCTATTGGGCCACCTACGACGTGACCGGCGGCCTCCCGGTCCGACTCGACGGACCGGCGGTGGGCCGCGCGGCCGCGCTGGACGAGCGGATTCGGGAGTTGCCGGCCGTCGGCCGGGGCCCGGAGCTCTACGGGGACGCGCTGAATGCCTGGCTTCCGGACGCGTCGGTCAGGGACGTGGACGCGGGCGCGCTCGCCGAGCTGGCGGCACGCCGCCTCGCGGGCGGCGAGACGTTGTCCCCTCCCACGCCGCGCTACCTGCGCCGACCCGACGCCCAGCCCCAGGCGGGCGTTCCCCCGCTCGCGGGAGCGCCGGCGTGAGCGCGGTTCCGAGCTCATCGACCGTGCGGCTGCGCGCCGCACGCGGCGTCGATGTCCCGACCCTGGTCGCCCTGGACGAGCAGCTCTTCGGGGAGGCGGCCTGGGGGGAGGCCAGCTGGTGGGCCGAACTCGCGCGTCGACCGCGCCGCTATTACGTGGTGGCCGAGCGCGCCGGCCAGGACGCGGTGGCGGCGGTTTCCGCCCGCCAGGACATCGTCGGCTACGCGGGCTGCGACCTCGGCGGGAGCAGCGCCGACGTGATGACCGTGGCGACCCACCCCCAGGTGCGAGGCCAAGGGGTCGGGGATCTGCTCGTCGGGCGCCTGGCGCACGTGGCCGCGTCGGCGGGTGCGTCGGCCTTGCTGCTGGAAGTGCGGGCGGACAACGCTCCCGCGATGCGTCTGTATGCGCGCCACGACTTCGAGGAGATCGCGCGACGGCCGCGCTACTACCAGCCCGACGACGTGGACGCCGTGGTGATGCGCAAACTGCTGGATGCCCATGATGTCGCGACGTCGCCGGCGGGCGCCCCCGGAACCGCGCCGGGGCCCGGCGATGGTCATCGCGGGGGAGAGACGCGATGACCGGGGCGCCACATGTCGCGCTGGGTGCCAGCCTCCGCGATGTCGCCGGGGCCGGCGCCGACGGGCCGCTGGTCCTGGGCATCGAGACGAGCTGCGACGAGACGGGCGTCGGGATCGTCCGCGGTGAGCGTCTGCTCGTGGATGCGGTCGCGAGCAGCGTGGCCGAGCACGCCCGGTTCGGCGGCGTGGTGCCCGAGGTGGCCAGCCGCGCCCACCTGGAGGCGATGATCCCGACGCTGGAACGCGCCTGCGCGGAGGCGGGCGTACGCCTGGACGACCTCGACGCGCTGGCGGTGACGGCCGGCCCCGGGCTGGCCGGCGCGCTGCTGGTGGGGGTCGCCGCGGCCAAGTCGCTGGCGCTGGCGCTGGGCAAGCCGATCTATGGGGTCAACCACCTCGCCGGCCACGTGGCCGTGGACGTGGTCGAGCACGGCCCGCTCCCCGAGCCCACGATGGCGCTGCTCGTCTCAGGGGGCCACTCGTCGCTGTTGTTGGTGCCGGATGTGACGGGGGAGATCACGCCGCTCGGCGCCACCATCGACGACGCCGCGGGGGAGGCCTTCGACAAGGTCGCCCGGTTGTTGGGGCTGCCCTTCCCCGGCGGGCCGTGGATCGATCGGGCCGCCCGCGGTGCCGAGGGGGTCCCTGGCGTGGATCCCGCGCGCGGCGCGGGGGATCCCGCGTACGTGACATTTCCTCGTGGTCTGACGTCGGGCCGGGATATGGAACGGCACCGCTTCGATTTCAGCTTCTCCGGTCTGAAGACCGCCGTCGCCCGCTGGGTGGAGGGGCGACAGACCGAGGGAGTCACCGTCCCTGTCGCGGACGTGAGCGCCAGCTTCCAGGAGGCAGTGACCGACGTCCTCACGCGCAAGGCGGTGCTTGCATGCCAGGAGCACGGGGTCGATCACCTTCTCATCGGGGGTGGGGTGGCGGCGAACTCGCGGCTGCGCTCCATGGCCGAGCAGCGCTGCGAGGCTGCGGGCATCCGGCTGCGGGTGCCCCGGCCGGGGCTGTGCACCGACAACGGCGCGATGATCGCCGCGCTCGGCGCGCAGATGGTCGCTCGGGGCCGGGAGCCGTCCCCCTTGGGGCTCGGCGCCGACTCCTCGCTGCCGGTCACCACGGTGCGGTGCTGAACGTGAGCGGACGGGTGATCTGCGCGGGCGGGGTCGCGGTGGAGGAAGTGCTGGAGGAAGAGCGGTTTCCCGGGGAACCCGGCGTGTCCTTCGCCCGACGCCTGGACACCCGGGTGGGGGGGACCGCCGCCCTGGCCGCCATCGCCGCCGCCGAGGTGGGGGCGGCCACCCGCTGCGTCGGGACCGTGGGCACGGATCCGGCGGGAGCCACACTGCGCCGTCACCTGGCGCGCGCCGACGTCGACGTGACCACCGTGCTGCCCGTCCAGGGCCCGACGTCGCGGATCCTGCGCGAAGCCCCGGACCTCGCGGCGCAGGACGCGCTGGCGGATATGGCCGCACTCCTCGGCGAGGAGGACGTCGCCGAGCCGGACCACGACCGCCTCTGCATCCTGCCCGGGGCCGCCTGGGGGTGCGGCACCGTGGCGGTCGAGCACGCCCTGGACCGCTGCGAGCCGGGAGACGCCCTCCTCCTGGACTGGGCGGCACTGGACGACACGGGATCGCTGGTCTCAGCGGCATACGACCTCGACCTGCAGATCCTGGCCCTGCTGAGCCCGTACCCGCTCCTTCCCCAGGAACTCGACCTGCGGGCCGTGGACGTGGTGATCACCGACCGCCGCGGTGCCACCTGGATCGCGGACGCCGGCGAGCTCCCGGCGTCGCTGTGCGTCCTCGTCGGTCGCCACGGGCTCTCCTGGGACGGGGAGATCGCGCTGGCCCCGGGCGCAGTGCGCGCCGAACCGCCGGCGGGGGAGAGCCTCGACGGGCCGGGGCCCTCTCCCTGGCCGACCGTGGCCTCGCTGCCCACCCGTGTCCGCACGCCCCTGGACCGGGCCTACGCGGTGCTGGCGGGGGCGCTCGCCGGTCACCTGGCCCGCGGCGACGACCGTCCGGAGGCGGCGGAGGGGGCGCTCGCTGCGTTGGGGCGGATGGAGGCCCACGCGGATCCGTGGCGGGGGATGGGCGCGCCACCGGGCGCCGCCGGGCCGTCCGGCCGTGTCCCCTGGCGACAGCTGCGGCTGGACACGGAGGAGCTGGGATGAACCCGTCGACCGCGTGCGCGACCGTGCTGGTGGACGAGCTGATCCGGCTCGGATGCCGGCACGCCGTGCTGTCACCGGGCTCGCGGTCGGCGCCGCTCGCGTACGCCCTGGCGGAGGCCGACGCCTCTGGCCGGCTTCGGCTGCACGTCCGTGTCGACGAGCGCAGCGCCGGCTTCCTCGCGCTCGGGCTCGGCAAGGCGACTCGGACCCCGGTGCCGGTCGTGACCACCTCGGGTTCCGCCCCGGCGCACCTGCACCCGGCGGTCCTGGAGGCCGACGCGGCCCGGGTGCCGCTCCTGGTGCTGACCGCGGACCGCCCCCCGGAGTTGCGCGGTGTCGGCGCGAATCAGACCACGGACCAGGTCAAGCTGTATGGCTCCGCGGTGCGCTGGTCCGCCGACCTGGAGACGCCGGCAGCGGGTGCAGGGCAGGACGGGGCGGGCGCGGTCGAGTCCTGGCGCGCAGCGGCGTGGCGGACGGCGATCGACCGTGCCTGGGTGGCAGCCCGGGGCGACCGCGGCGGCGACGCCGGTCCGGTCCACCTGAACCTGCCCTTCCGCGACCCCCTCGCCCCCGACCTGGACGGCGCCGGAGACCCACCCGCCCTCGACGGCCGCCCGGGCGGCGCACCGTGGACCAAGGTGAGCGGGCCGGGCGGATCCGCCTCCGCGCAGTGGTGGTCGGCGCGCGGGTTCGCCTGCGGCACCGAGCCGCTCGACGACGTCCCCGCCACCCTGGTGATCCTGGGCGACCTGGACGCGCCGGAGGCGAGCACCCGCGCGATCGAGATCGCGCGCGCGCACGGCTGGCCGGTGCTGGCCGAGCCGTTCGGCCGCCGCCCTCGAGGGGTGATCCCGCACGGACCGTTGCTCCTGCAGGCGGATCCGTCGTTCGTGGCGGCGCACCCCCCCGAGCGGATCCTGGTGGTCGGGCGGCTGACGCTGACGCGGACGCTGGCGGCCTACCTGCGCACACCGGGGCCGCGCGTGGAACTCGTCGCTCCCGAACGGATCTGGCCCGACCCGGGCCACGTGGCCTGCCGCGTCTACCCGTGGGAGGCCCTCGCGGGCCGCGGCCGGGTCGGGGTCCAGGCCGTCCGCTCGGCCCACGACGACGCGTGGTCCAAGGCCTGGCGGGAGGCGGGCGAGCGCGTTGCGGAGGCGGCCGCGCCCGGACTGGTATGGCCGGAGGGCGCGGCACCGGACGGCCCGGCGTTGGCGTCGGCGCTGCTCGCCGCGCTGCCCGGCGGCGCCCGGCTCTTCGTCGGTTCATCGAACGCGGCGCGCGATCTGGATGTGGCTCGGCGCGAGGACGAGCTGGAGCTGGTCGCAAACCGTGGGGTCGCCGGCATCGACGGGGCGATCTCCACGGCGGCCGGGATGGCGCTCGCCGGGGATCGCCCCACGTACGCGCTGCTCGGCGACCTGACCTTCTTGCACGACTCCAACGGACTGCTCATCGGGCCTCAAGAGCCCCGACCCGACCTCACGGTCATCGTGGCCGACGACCGTGGGGGCGGGATTTTCGCGCGGCTGGAGTACGGACAGGCCGGCAGGGAGCGCTTCTTCGAACGGATCTTCACCACCCCGACCGACGTCGACCTGGCCTCCCTGTGCGCGGCGCACGGCGTCGACTACCGGGAAGCGCAGACGCCCCGGGAGTTGGCGGGTGCCGTCGCACGTCGGCCCCGCGGCCTGCGGGTCGTGCACGTACGCCTCGACGCTGACCGCCAACGCGACGCCCTGACCCGGCTGTCCGCGCGAGTCACGCGCGGGTTGTCGACCTGACCTCCGGCGGCGGGAGCGGCCGTACGCTACCCGCCATGAGCGACGCATCGGCAGGTGACGTGCTGGCCGAACTCCTGGCCAGAGAACCATCCTGCGCCGCCGCGAGTACGTCTGGGGACGACAGTCTCGACGCCGCCAGGGCGCGGTGGTCGGCCTGAATCCCGCCGGCGTTCAGGCCAGGGGGCCGTCGGTCAGGGCGGCGCGCATCGGCATCAGCTTGGCGTCGGACTCGGCCAGTTCCGCCGCGGGGTCGGAGCCGGCGACGATCCCGCAACCCGCGAAGAGCCGCAGCCGCCGCGGATCGTGCGCGTCGATCTCGCCGCAGCGCAGCGCGATGCCCCACTCGCCGTCCCCGGCGCCGTCGATCCAGCCGACGGGGCCCGCATAGCGTCCCCGGTCCATCCCCTCCAGCTCGTCGATCAGCGCCGCCGCATCCGTCCTCGGGGTCCCGCACACGGCGGCCGAGGGGTGCAGGGCGGCCGCCAGCGACAACGACGTCGCGCCGTTGACCAGGCGCCCGGTGACGTCGGTGGCCAGATGCATCACGTTCGGCAGGTGTAGGACGAAGGGGGTTTCCGGCACGTTCGTGCTCGTGCAGTGGGGGTCCAGCACGTCGGCCACGGAGCGCACCGCGTACTCGTGCTCCTCCAGGTCCTTGCTCGAGCGCGCCAGGGAGGCGGCGAGCGCCAGGTCGTGCTCGTCGTCGCCCGTCCGGCGGATCGTCCCGGCGAGCACGCGGGAGGTGACCAGGCCGCGCTCGAGGCGCACCAACATCTCGGGGGTGGCGCCCGCCAGGCCGTCGACGTGGAACACCCAGGTGCGGGGGTAGTCCGCCGCCAGCCGTCGCACCAGCCAGCGCGGGTCGACCGGTCGTTCCGCCTCGGCCAGTTCGCCGCGCGCCAGCACGACCTTGTCCAGCGCCCCGTCGGCGATGCGCGCCACGGCCCGCGCCACGGCCGCCTGCCACGCGGGTCCCGGCAGCGCGCCGTCGAAGAACACGGCCTCGCCCGGCCAGTCCGGCGGCTCAGCCGCGGCGACCCCCGACACCGCCTCGGGCGAGCGCGGCCCCTCCAGCGGTGTCGCGGTCGTGACCCAGGCGCGGGCGCCGCGCCGGGCGACCACGACGCGGGGGACGACCAGGGCCCCGCCCGCGGTCGAGTCCGGGCTGAACGCGAACGAACCGAACGCCACCGCGCCGCTTCCCGGGGCCTGCACCGTGTCGCATACGTCCGCCTCGGCCACGAGACGGCGCCACCATTGCTGCGCCTCTGCGAATCGCTGCTCGCCAGCGGTCTCGCAGCGTGCCGCGACGCCCCAGCCCACCAGCCCGTCGCCGTCGCGGACCCAGGTGCAGGACCCGTCGCGCCGGGCGCTGGGGGGGAGCAGCGCCAACAGATCCGGGGCGTCGGGCAACAACACGGTACGGATGGCCAAGGCGGGGACGTCGGCGAGCGCGGCAGGAACCGTCGGCCCCGGGCGCGAGGAGGCCGTGGGCGCCGATGGCGCGGGTTCGGGGCGCTTCGACATGGCGACCCCAGGGTACGGGGTCACCGGCGCACCCGCCGTCCGGGCCGGTTCCCGCGTCCGCTGGTCGCGGGCCTGCCCGAAGGCGGATGCGCACAGCGGCGTCAGCGACCCGACTGGAACAACCCGCGCGCCACCACGCCGGTGTCCGGCTGGTCCGTGAAGAACCCGTCGACGCCCGTCTTCAGGAAGACCACGATCTCGTCGATGGCGCGACCGTAGCGGCCCTCCTCCTCGCCGATGCGGTAGTCCGCGGGCAGGAAGGTGTTCTCGTTGCGGAAGGTCCACGGGATGACCTTCAGCCCGGCGGCGTGCGCGTCGTCCACCAGAGGGGTCGGGCTGCCCAGCGTGCCGTCCTCGTTGCGCGGGATCACCTGCGCCTTCTCCGGGCCGAGGCCGTCGATGCTCTTGCTCAGTGTGGCGAGGCTGCCGGGCGTGAGCAGGTCGGCGTACGTCCGCGTGTCGCCGGCGGCGACCAGATCGTACGGCGCCCCCTTGGCCGTCGTCAGGAACGTCGTGTTGGCCTTGTAGCCGTGCTTCGCCTTGAGCTCGAGCAGGTTGGACAGCTCGAAGGACTGGACCCACATCGGGGCGTTCTTCTTGTTCAGGCCGTACTGCGCGGTCTCCTTGACGACCGTGGCCTCCATCGGCAGATCGATGCCCTGGAAGTACGTCGAGTGCTTGATCTCGGGGATGATCCCGATCGTCCGGCCATGCTTCTTCGACAGCTTCTCGCGCAGGGCGAGGACCTCGGCATAGGTCGGCACCTCGTGCAGGCCGTCATAGAGCGCGCTCGCGGTGCGGTAGGGCAGCCGCTCCTTGGCCCGCAGCGTCTTGATCTCCGCGAGGGTGAAGTCCTCGGTGAACCAACCGGTCATCTCCTCGCCGTCGACGCTCACCGTCTTCTTGCGGTCGGCGAACTCAGCCCGGTCGGCCACGTCGGTGGTGCCGGAGATCTCGTTCTCGTGCCGGTCGACGAGCACGCCGTCCTTGGT
>CAKUSI010000058.1 GCA_934678955.1 uncultured Austwickia sp.
GTCTCACACCGTGCGGCGACCGGTCGCCCGCCGGTCCTCGCGCAGCACGCACGAAAGTCCCGGCACCGAGGAGCCGGTGCCGGGACTTTCCGAGTGGGGAGCGTCAGGCGCGGGACCCGGCCAGGTCCGCGTTCGGCGTCGAGATCGCCTTCAGCCCGAACTGGCTGGTCAGGACGTCGTACACCTCCGGGGAGACGAACGCCGGCAGCGTCGGTCCCAAGTGGATGTTCTTGACCCCGAGGGCCAGGAGGCTGAGCAGCACGCATACGGCCTTCTGCTCATACCAGGACAGGATCAGGGTCAGCGGCAGTTCGTTGATGCCGACCTCGAACGCTTCGGCGAGGGCCGAGGCGACCTTCACGGCGGAGTACGCGTCGTTGCACTGGCCCATGTCGAGGATCCGGGGCAGTCCGGCGACCGTCCCGAGGTCCATGTCGTTGAAGCGGAACTTGCCGCACGCCAGCGTCAGCACCAGGGTGTCCGGAGCGGACTTCTGCACGAGGTGGGTGTAGTAGTCGCGGCCGGGGGCGCGCCCGTCGCAACCGCCGACGAGGTAGATGTGCGTGAGCTCGCCGGCCTTGATCGCGGAGATCACCTGGTCGGCGGCGCCGAGGACGGTGTCGTGCCCGAACCCCGTCGTCAGGGTGTCGCCCCCGTTGATGCCGTAGAACTCCTGAGGCGTGGCCCAGCCGCCGAGCTTCTTCGCGTGCTCGATCACCGGCGTGAAGTCCTTGTGGCCGTGCTCGTCGGCGTCGATGTGCGCCACGCCGGGGAACGCGACGACCGACGTCGTGAACACGTTGTCCTGGTACGTGAACCGCGGCGGCATGAGGCAGTTGGTCGTGAACAGGAAGGCGCCGGGGGTGTCCTGGAACTCCTTCTGCTGGTTCTGCCAGGCGGTGCCGAAGTTGCCCTTGAGTGCGGTGTACTTCGCGAGTTCCGGGTACGCGTGGCCGGGCAGCATCTCCCCATGCGTGTAGACGCTCACGCCCGTGCCTTCGCACTGCTCCAGGAGCATCTTCATGTCATGCAGGTCGTGCCCGGTGATGACGATGAACGGGCCTGCGTCCACGGTCATCGTCACGCTGGTGGGTCGCGGCTGACCGTAGCTGCCGGTGTTGGCCTCGTCGAGGAGCTCCATGCACCGGAAGTTCGCGATGCCGAAGTCGTGCAGGAGCTCCAGCCACTTCGCGTCCTCGTGGTCGCGGGACGCCTCGGCGAGCCCCTTCACGAGCCAGGCCTCGACCTCGGCGTCGCGGTAGCCGAGCACGTAGGCGTGATGGGCATATGCCGCCATACCCCGTAGGCCGAGGATCAGCAGGGCGCGGCAGGAGCCGCCGACCCCGCCCTGGCCGAAGATCTGCTCGCGGTCGGACACCGCCGGCAGCACCGTGTCGGCGCCGTCTGTGACCTGCGCGCGGACCTCATCGACGCGGCGGGCGAGCGCGTAGCAGCCCTCGTCGTCGAAGCTCACGTTGGTCACGGTCGTGAACAGGGCCTCCATGAGCAGGACGGCCTGCTCCTCGGTCACGGCCGTGTCCTGGAGGGCGGAAGCAAGCCGCATGGCCTGGTAGGTGATCTCGTCCTGGGCCGCCGCCGTCTCGGGATCCTTGCCGCAGGCGCCCTTGATCACGCAGCCGGTGCCGTTCGTGGTCTGCTCGCACTGGTAGCAGAACATGTCCATGTCTGGAGTTCTCCATCGGAGTCGGTCTGTCGGGCGCCGGCGGATTCGCCGCACCGGCGTCGTCGCCGGGTGCGCCTCGGGCCCTCGGGGGTATGGGGCCGCACCGAGGTTAGGCACACGGCGGACGCCGGGTCTGTCGCCGTGGCAACACCTGGAGCGCCTCACGGGAGGAACGCCCTACGGCAGGAGTGCCCTACGGCCTGGGCGGTGCCGCGCACCGCCGCGCACGACGCAGGTGCTCCGGATAGTGTCGTGGAGTCGCCGCAGGGGTCGCGCGGCGGGGAGACGGGAGAGACTGCGGGTGGGCCACGGAGGGGTCGGGCGAGAGGAACTGCAGATCCCTGGCCTGGCCGGGCCGCCGATGACCCTCGCCGACCGGAGCGTCTTCCTGCGGTCCGCACTCGGGCGGGGGCTGGCCCCCCGCGACGTCGCCCAACTGCTGGGCACGGGAGGCGCGCGGATCGCGGACTGGCCACAGGGCACGCTGGCCGCTCAGGGAGGCTCGCGGCAGTCGGAGTTCTTCCTCGTGCTCAGCGGTCAGCTGGAGGTCGCACGAGTCCGGGCCGACGGGACGCGGCAGATCCACGACCTGATCGGGCCGGGCGGCCTGTGCGGCGCGGTGACCGCGTTCGGGCCGGAACCGCGCTGGCCCGCCGACGTCGAGGTCCGCAGCGACGCGCGAGTCGTCGCCCTCCGGCCTGCGGAGCTGATCGGTGAGGGGACTGCCGTCCCCGACGCGGCGCGTCACCGGGTGCTGGTGAACTGCATTCTGCTCGTCGCCGAGCGCGCGCGGCATATGAACGGTCGGGTCGAGTTGCTGAGCCGGCGAGGAATGCGGGAGCGGATCGCGTACTTCTTGCTGCGTCGCTCCCAAGGGGGCCGCACCGCGGATCTGACGATCACGCGGCAGGAGATGGCGGACGTCCTCGCCGTCTCTCGGTCGTCCATGACCCGCGAGCTGGGCCGGTGGGCCGACGAGGGGCTGATCGCGATGCGCGGCCGGGGATTCGAGCTGCTCGACCGCGAGGCGTTGGCTCGGCTGGCCTAGTGAGGGGAAGGCCGCGCGTGAGTTGCTGCGAAGCGTGAGTTGCCCCAGAGCCGGGAGTTGCCCCGAGCCGGGAGTTACCCCCGCGACAGCGGAGAAACACGAGAGACAGCGGAGAAGTAGCGGTGAGGTGATGGCGGGGACGTTCGTGCGGCGGTGGGTCAGCGGCGGACAGACCGGCGTGGACCGCGCGGTCCTCGACGCGGCCATCGCGCGGGGTGAGCCGTACGGAGGGTGGTGCCCCGCCGGTGGGTGGGCGGAGGATCGGCCGGAGCCTCCTGGCCTGTTGGCGGATTACCCCGCCCTTCGGCCGACCCCCTCCTCTGACCCGGCGCAGCGGACGACCTGGAACGTGCGAGACAGCGACGCCACGCTGATCCTGGGCCAGCGCCGCGAAACGGCCTCGCCCGGCACGGAACTCACCCTCGAAGTCGCGCGGACGCTGGGGCGCCCCGTGCTCGTCCTCGACGGCCTGCTCGACGGACTGTTCGACGCCGCGGACCCCGCCGTTCGGGGCCGGGTCGTCGCCGGCGAGGCGCTGTCAGGCGTCGACGAGGCGCTGTCGGGCGTCGACGAGCTGCTCGCCTGGCTCGCCGGCCTTGCCGGGGCGACGACGGAGGTTCTCCTCTCAGGGGCGCGAGGTGCGCCCGACGGGTCGAATGGGCTGATCCTCAACGTGGCCGGCCCGCGGGAGAGCGAGGCCCCGGGGGCGTACGTCCGCGCCCGCCTCCTGCTGGAGGAGGCCATCCGCCGCCTCCGGGCTTCGCACTAGCAGGACCGCGCTGTCGGCCCCGGGACTGCCAGCCGTGCGACCGCAGTGCTTCTCGATGGCGCGGACCGGCGTGGCCCGCGGAGCTCTGTCAGGAGCGCTCGCCCGTCGACGGGCTCTCCTCACGCCAGACCTCGGAGCGGGTGTCGGCGTCGCCGTGCGTGTCGTCCTGGGCGCGCGCCGGGTCGCTGTCGGGCAGGACCTCCGGGGCGTTGCCCCCTTCGTCGACCTCGGTACGGGCCTGCTCGCGGGCGTCGCCGTCCTGGGTTGCGCTGCTGTCTCGTGCGGGCGCCTGGGGATCCGGGTGCAGCGGCGAGGGGTCGGGGGTTTCGCCCGGGGGGATGTTCGGGTGGGACTCGCTCATGGCGCGCTCCTTCATGTGTGATGGTCGAGTACGGGAGTGATGGCCGAGTGCGGTGCGACGTGGGGGATTTGCACCTTTGCGGCATTTGACCGGTACCCGCTTCGCGCCCGAGCATGCGGCCCAGCTGCCGACCAGCGGCGACGCGCGCTGGCTACGCTGGGGGGGTTCGGGGGGACGTCGAGGGAAGGTCTAGGTGTGGTTGCCGTGCACAGCCCCGGCGCGCGGAAGGCGCGGTTCGGTGCGAGGGCCGGGTGGCGATGGTCGTGCGCGGCCGCGCTGCTGTTCGTCACGGTCCCCGTCGGGGGTTGTGGTTCCGGGGAGAACAGCACGTCGCGCGACGCCGGCGGCCCGGCGGCGAGCCCGACCGACACTTCGGAGGCGCCGGGCAGTGCGACCTCCACGGTGTCGCCGACACCCACGCCGACCCGACCCGGGCCGGGTTTCGGGACGCCTCTCAACCCGGTCCGATTCGCCGCAGCGATGCACGAGGTGGACAGCACGATCCTTGACGTGCGCACGCCCGCCGAGTTCGCGCAGGGCCGTCTGCCGGGCGCCATCAACCACGACCTGAGCACGCACTTCCGGGAGCGGATCGCGCCGCTGGACCGCGATGGGGTCTACGCCGTCTACTGCCGCACGAGCGAATGCGCGCTCCAGGCCCTTGTGTTGATGAAGGAGTTGGGCTTCGAGCAGGCCTACTACTTGGACGGCGGCTTCGTCGCCTGGCAGCGGGCGGGTGGCCAAGTCACTCGCTGATGGCCCGTTCCGCCGCCCCTACACTTCAGTTATGCCACCGAAGTCGGCCGACGACCGGGCCATCGAGCGCTGGTTCATCCGCCGCGGCCTCACGCCCATGCTGGACGGCACGCCCCTGAAGTCCCGCACGTCGGTGCGCTCGGTGCCCGCCCTTCTCCTCGCCTTCGTGGTCGTCATGCTGGTCGTGGTCCCTGGTGCCACGAGCAACGTGGCCCTCACGGTGAGCGTTTCGGCAGCGGCGACGCTCGGGACCTGGATCCTCGGCAACCTCCTGCGCAGGAGAGCGCCCTTCGCGCGGGTGGAGAGGATCGGCTGGGTGGAGGCCGCTGCCTTCGTGCTTGTCCCCGCCGCCGTGGCGGGCCTCGGACCGCACGACGACCTGTGGTTCGAGGAAGCGATGGTGTCGGCGGCCGAGACCCGTCTCCTCACGGCATCGGGGGTTTTTCTCCTCCAGGTGGTCGTGCTCCTGGTCGTGCTGTCGGTCGTGCAGCTCGGGATCGTCTCGGCCGCCATCCTCGTGATGCGGGAGTTGTTCATCTCCCTGGAGGGGGCCGCCACCGTGATGGCGCGCACGCTGCCGGTGTTGCTGGGCGTCGTCACCTTCTTCTTCTTCACCGGCGAACTCTGGGAATCGGTGGGGAAGCTGAGCTCATTCGGCTACGTGGGGGCGCTCGTCCTGTTCCTCGCGGTGAGCGCCGTGTTCCTGGCGCGCCGGGAGCACGTCGACGTCGACGGTCTCGCGCGCTTCGAGACCGACGCCGACGTGCGCGAGGCGTTGGAGGAGACGCCGCTGCGGGGCTGGACGGTGGCGCTGGCCACGCCGTACGAGTGCACGTTGAGCCGCCCGCAGGAGCGCAACCTGCTGGTGGTGGCCGCGATGTCGCGGCTGATGGTCGCCGTTGTGGTGGCGTTCGCGGTGCTCGGATTCTTCCTGGTGCTCGGCCTGCTGACGGTCAACGAGGAGGTCGTCAAGGCCTGGTCGGGAGGCTCCGCCGCGGTGATCTGGCAGTGGGAGGCGGCGCTGCGCACCTACGCGCTGACGTGGGAGCACCTGCGGGTGGCGGGCTTCCTGGCCGTGTTCTCGGGGTTCTACTACTCGGTGGTCTCGGCGACCGATCCCACGCTGCGCGAGGGGCTGCGGGACACCGCGGCCGAGAACGTGCGCGCCGCCTGCGCGCTGCGGGCCGTCCTGCTGGAGCGCGCGGCGGCCCCGTCCGTCGAATCGCTGCGGCCGTCAGCTGAACCACTGGGTGGGGGGCCCCAGCCGGACCAGGCCGGCGAAGACCGCCCCGACCACCACCAGGCTGGCGAGACCCGCCAGGACCGGCTGGCGTAGCGCCGCCGAGACCACCTTCTCCTGGACCGCCTGCGGGTGTTGCCCGCGCAGGCGCCAGCTGTTCGCCAGCAGGTCGTTGCGCTGCGCATACCGCTCGAACGGGACGGTCGCGTACGGCACCACCGCCGACCCGATGCCCAGCGCCGCGTCCCGGAGCCGCCAGCGCTGGTCGACGGCGATGAGCACGGTGACCAGGCAGTACGACAGGAAGACGAACCCGTGGAGGCTTCCGCCGACGCGAACGCCCAGGTCGCCGAGCCCGAGGACGTACTTGCCGAGCATCCCCAGGAGCAGCAGAGTCCAGGTCACCATCTCGGCGAGCGCCAGCGTGCCAAAGAGCTTGGCGGGGTGGGCAGGTGAGGCGGGCATGGTGCCTTCCGGTCGGAGCTGCAGGGCGTCGTATGGCTCCCGCCATCCTCCCATCCCCGCTCCGGATAACTTGAGTCGGTCAACGTATCCATAACGACCCTATAGTTGAATTGTGGACGTCGAACTGTTCCGAAACAGCCCTACGGGACAACTCGTACCGATCAGCGGCTCCTCCGCGACCGGACCCTGGGAGCACGTCGCGTACGTGCCCCACCCCCTTCCGGAGACCGAGCCCGAACTGACCGGGGCCGCGTTCCGGCAGGTCGCCGAGGCGCGGGCGGCGTTGGCGGCGCTCGACGACACAGCGCTGCGACTGCCCAACCCGCGGCTCTTCCGCCACTCCGCGTTGCGTCTCGAGGCGCAATCGACCGCGGCGCTCGAAGGGACGTACGAACCCCTGGCGCGCGTCCTCGCCGCCGACGAGGGCGAGGCCAACGACCCCGCGATGCGGGAGGTGCTCAACTACCTGCTGATCGCCGAGACGGCGTTCGCCTGGGCCGCGGAGGGTCGCGCGTGCACGGTCGGCGCGCTGTCGGAGCTGCACCATCGCTTGATGGAGGGTACGGCGGGCGAACGCGAATACTCGGGCGTGCGCCCGATCCAGGTCGTGATCGGCGTGCGCGACAACCTGGGCACCGAGACCAGCGCGATCAAGACGGCGCGTTTCGTGCCGCCGCCCCCGGGTCCCGACCTGGAGGCGCGCCTGGCAGAAGTGCTCGCGTGGATGGCCACGGGGCGGCGCGAAGACATCGACCCGGTCGTCGCGGCCGCGATGGTCCATCACACGTTCGAGGCGCTGCACCCGTTCCACGACGGCAACGGGCGCCTGGGGCGGCTGCTGATCGTGCTGCACCTGCACCGGTGGGGGGTGCTGAGCGAGCCCACGCTGACCGTGTCGCCGTGGTTCGACGCTCGCCGCAACGAGTACTACGACGCCCTGTTCGGGGTCTCCTCCCGGGGCGACTGGTCCGCGTGGGTCAGCTTCTTCGCGGAGGGACTGGCGCAGTCCGCGAGGCGGACCCAGGAGCGGATGCTCGCGCTGGCGCGGGTGCAGGCCGAGCTGAAGGAAATGCTGCGGACGTCGACCGTGCGCTCGGTGAACGCGCCGGCGCTCGTCGACTTCGCGGTCGCCCGCCCGTCGTTCACGATCGGGGAGGCGGCCGAGGCGATGGGCATGCGCTACCAGGGCGCGAAGAAGCTGATCGACTCGCTGGGGGCGTTGGGCATCCTCGCCCGGTTGGACGACCGCGCGTACGCCCGCCGCTTCCACGCCCCTCGCGTGATGGACGTGCTGCTCGGCCGGTGACCCAGGCCGTCCGCCCCACCGAGGAGTCCGCGGGCGTCGGCAGGTGTGCGGGATCTAGGCGGCCGGGGTCACGGTGACGACGGCGCGCGCCCCGGGAGTCTTGCCCAGCCAGCGCGTGACCCGGGCGGTCACCGCCATCTGCGCGAACAGGAGCCGGGCCTGCAACCCGTACTTGCCCTTGATCGCCTCCTGGACCAGCTGCATGGTCTCCGGGTCGGTGTGCACCTGCGCGGTCGCCTCCACGACCGGTGCCGCGTCGTCGACCCCGCCGCGCATGTCGCACGGCTGCAGCGTGACCCGCGGGGTGTGCCGGAGTCGCTTCACCTTGCCGGAGGTGCCGCAGGTGGTGAATCCCAGGCGCCCGTCCGGCAGCGGCGCGATCCATACGGGGGTGGCCACCGGGGTCCCCGTACGCCGGAACGTCGTGAACGAGACGTACGTCGAGGACACGATATCCGTCGGCTGGGCTGACGAAGTCATGGCGCCATCCTTGCGTACCGCGGGTGGGAGTTCATCTGTGGTTGCCGGCCATGAGGACGGCGTCGATGGCGCGCATGTCCGGGTCGCCGTGGGTGTACGGGATCGTCAGACGGGGTACGGGATCCGCAGTGAGCGGTCGGCGGCACCGTCGACCCAGATCATGCGTATCAGTTGCGACACCCATCAGGAGAGGATTCACGCCATGGCTGCACACCGGCCCCGCGCGGCCGTCATCATCGCGCCGAACTTCGAGGACTCCGAGGCCACGAGCCCGATCCAAACGTTGGAGGATGCCGGCGTCGAGGTGACCGTCATCGCTGCCGAGACCGGGAGCGTCGCGGGCAAGAAGGGCGCCGAGGTCGAGGCCACCGCCACGATTGCCGACTCCGACGTCACGGGCTTCGATCTGCTGGTGATCCCCGGTGGCGGGTCGCCGGAGAACCTTCGCATCGACGATGACGCGGTCGCGTTCACCAGGGCGTTCGTCGAGAGCGGGAAGCCGGTCGCGTCGATCTGCCACGGACCCCAGCTGCTGATCTCGGCCAAGGTGCTGGACGGCCGGACGATCACGGCCGTGAACAAGATCCGCGACGACATCGTGAACGCAGGGGCCTCGTACGTCGACGAGGAACTGCACGTGGACGGCAACCTGATCACGTCGCGGGTGCCCGACGACCTGCCCGCCTTCAACCAAGCACTCCTGGCGGCGCTCGAGGTGGGAACGCGCGACCCGGCGCAGGTCGCCGCGTCCGACTGAGTCGGGAAGGTCGCTCAGCGCCGCAGTCCCGGCCGGTGCGAGTCCTAGGCTGTGGGCATGGCCAACCCGGTGATCGCGTGCCCGGCTTGTGGCACCAAGAACCGCCTCCCCGTCGCCGCGAAGGGCCGCGCACGGTGCGCCTCCTGCAAGGTAGACCTGCCGTGGCTCGTGGAGGCAGGTGACGAGGACTTCGACGCGGCCGTCGACACGAAGGCCCTGGTCGTGGTGGACCTGTGGGCACCCTGGTGCGGGCCGTGCCGACTGATCGCCCCCATCCTGGAGACCCTGAGCCGGGAGATGGCCGGAACCATCAAGGTCGTCAAGGTGAACGTGGACGAGGCACCGCGGATCTCGGCGCGGTTCAAAGCCCAGAGCATCCCGATGCTGCTGATCATGGACGGCGGTCAGGTGGTCGACACCATGATCGGAGCCCAGCCTGCCCCGATGCTGCGTCACCGGATCGAGGGCGCCCTCGCCCGTCGCGCCTGAACGGCGACGAGCCTTGTCCTGAGGCGCTCGCGCGTGCCGCCTCCGAGTGTTGTCGGTGCTCACTCCTAGGCTGGCCTTGAGCGCGGCAGACCGGATGATCGACGACGTCTGCTTAGCCACGACACCCAAGAGCCACGACCAATGGCTCGTCGGACGGGCAGGAGGGGCCATGGACCACGATCACATCGCCGCGCTGCGCAGCCGGTCCGCTGCCTGGCGCCTGCTGCGTGCGGACACCGCGCCCCTCGTCTTAGCGGTGCTCGGCACGATCTTCGTGACGGACAACGCCCGCACGCTCCCGGAGGCGGAGCTGCTCGGTCGGGTGGACGACCTGCTGTATGGAATCAACGCCCAGCTCCCGAGGGACGGTGAGCGTTCGGCGTACCCGCGGTCCGCGCGCGAATACGTGGACGCCTGGGCCCACCCCGAGGCCGGTTGGCTGCGCAAGTTCTATCCCGAAGGAGCCGACGAGGCGCATTACGACGCCACCTCCGACCTGGAGAAGGCGTGGGCCTGGGTGAGCGGCCTGCAGGCCCGTTCGTTCATCGGGACGGAGTCCCGGCTGCACACCGTCGTCGACCTGCTGCGCCAGATGGTGCACGGCGCAGAGGACGATCCGGCGGCGCGGATGGCCGAGCTCTACCGCCGGCGCGCGGAGATCGAGGACGAGATCGCCCGTGCCGAAAGCGACGGCGTGCCTCCTTTGGACTCGGCGGCGTTGCTCGACCGCTACCAGCACTTCTCGGGGACGGCGCGCGAGCTGCTCGCGGACTTCCGCGAGGTGGAGGACAACTTCCGGTCGTTGGATCGGGCGGCTCGCGAGCAGATCGCGGGCTGGGACGGGTCCAAGGGCGAGCTTCTCGACCGACTGGTCGGCGATCGGCACGCGATCAGCGCTTCCGAGCAGGGGCGCAGCTTCCAGGCGTTCCACGACTTCCTGCTCTCCCACCGCCGGCAGGAGGAGCTCAACCGCCTGCTCGACCAGCTCCTCCAGATCCAGCAGCTGCCGGTGGACCGGCGACTGCGGCATATCCACTACGACTGGCTCGACGCGGCCGAACGCACGCAGCAGACGGTGCGGCAGCTGTCGGAGCAGCTTCGGCGCTTCCTCGACGACCAGGCCTGGCTCGAGAACCGGCGTGTCGTCGACCTGCTGCGTTCCATCGAGCGGACCGCCTTGGCCGTGCGGTCGGTTGACCCGCGCGCGAGCGGTGTCGAGCCCCCGCAGATGCTCATCGACGACGTCGCGCCGCAGGTTCGGATGCCGATGGAACGCCCCCTGTATGCCCCGCCGACCGACGGCCTCGCCCCGCCGGAGCTGTCGGAGGATGAGGAGGACGTCGACGCCTCGGGACTCTTCGACCAGGTCTACGTGGACACCGCGCAGATCGCGGACACGCTGCGGGCCTCGCTCCGGCGGAAGAGCCAGGTGGACCTCGCCGCGCATCTGGCGGAGCACCCGCCCACGCTCGGTCTGGCCGAGATCATCGCCCACCTCGCCGTGGCCGAGGACGATATCGAGATCGTCACGGACGAATCGGTGCGCGTGGACATCCCCTACGAGGACGTGGAAGGGACGCCGCGCAGCGTACGGCTGGCGCAGGTCACGTACTGTCGCCCGACCGCGGTCCGCCGCGTCGTCCCACGTGGCGTCCCGTCCGCCGTCCCCGCCGAAGGTCGCCTGTGAGCGCGCCACAGGACCGAGCCGCCCCGCAGCTGTCGGTGGCCGCAGTGGCGCTGATGAAGGGCAGCGTCCACAGGGACACTCACGAGGCCGTCTGGAACGCGGTGCTGGCCCTCCAGCCGCAGCTGCGCGACCACATGGCCGTCCTCGGCCTGGAAGTCGTGGTGGATGAGGCGGAGGGCTACGCGTTCCTGCGATCCCTGCCCGAGGACCCTGACGCGCCGCTACCGCGACTGATTCCGCGACACCGCCTCGCGATGCCGACGAGCCTGCTGATCGCGTTGCTGCGCAAGGCGCTCGCCGAGTTCGACGCGACCGACGGCGTCGGCAAGCTCGTGGTCACGCGCGACCGGATCGTCGCGGACCTGAGGACCTTCCTGGCCGACTCCACCAACGAGGCCCGTATCGTCGACCAGATCGACACCACGATCCGCAAGGTGGTTGATCTCGGCTACCTGCGCCCGATCGCCGGCTCGAAGCAGGAATGGGAGGTGCGACGCATCCTCAAGGCATTCGTCGACGCTCAGTGGCTGGCGGACTTCGACCACAGGTTGAGCGAGTACGCGAGCTCGCTAGGGGTGGCCACAACCCCCGACGAGGGCGCTGAGGCGGGCCTCTCGCCCACGACACCCGAGGAACCGCACCGACTCGAGCGGGAGGCGCCGCGATGACCGCGCTGTTCTCGGCGATCGACCTTCAGGCCCCGGACGACGCACGACCCGGCTACCGGCTCGACCGCCTCGAGGTCTATAACTGGGGCACGTTCGACGGGCGCGTGTGGCGCGTGGACTGCCACGGCGAGACCACGCTGCTGACCGGCGACATCGGCTCCGGCAAGTCCACTTTGGTCGACGCGGTGACGACCCTGCTGCTGCCCGCGAACAAGATCAACTACAACAAGGCCGCTGGCGCCGAGACCCGCGAGCGGTCGCTGCGGTCCTACGTGTTGGGGCACTACAAGTCCGAGCGCGTGGAATCGACCGGCGCCTCCCGCCCGGTCGGCCTGCGGGACCACCGGCACTACTCGGTCCTGCTCGCCGTCTTCCGCAACGAGGGACACGATGCCGAGGTCACGCTCGCCCAGGTGTTCTGGCTGCGCGACACCAGTCAGGGGCAGCCGCAGCGGTTCTACGTGACCGCGGACCGCGCGCTGAACATTGAGGACGACTTCACGGGCTTCGGTGCGGATCTCACGGAGCTGCGCCGGAGGCTGCGCGCCGGCGGGGCGAGCGTGGGCGATCACTTCCCTGAATACGGTACGAAGCTTCGCCGCCTCCTGGGTATCCAGTCGGAGCAGGCCCTGGAGCTGCTGCACCAGACGATCTCGATGAAGTCGGTGGGCAACCTGACCGAGTTCGTGCGCCGGCACATGTTGGAGGGCGCCGACGCCACGGCCCGGATCGCCACGCTCGTCAGCCACTTCGAGAACCTGACCCGGGCGCACGAGGCGGTCCGGCGGGCCCGTGACCAGCTCGCCCAGCTGGAGCCGTTGCTGGCCCACTGCGCCACCCACGACCGGCTCGGGGAGGAGATCGCGCGGGACGACCGGGCCCGCAAGGCGGTCCGGCCGTGGGCGACCGAGCGTCGGCTGGAGATCATCGCCGGCGCGCTGCGCCGGCGGGAGGCCGAGCGAGCGGAGGTCGATGCGGAGCGGACGCTGGCCGCGGCGGAGCTGGACAGCCTCCGGGCCACGGAGCGGCGGCTGGAGATCGAGCGGGAAGGGGCCGGCGGGAGCCGGATCGCCGAGATCGACACACAGCTGCGCAGCGAGCAGCGGCATCTCGATGAGCGACGCGATCGGCACGCCCGCTTCGCGGAGCACCTCGCGAACGCCGGGCTGGGCGTCGTCGAGGACGCGGACGGGTTCGCCCGCGCCCGCCTGGAGGTGGAGACGCGCCGGGAGCGCTCCAGCGCGCAGGAGGCGGACCTCGACAACGCCCGGACCGAGCTTTCCGTGGACCGGCGGCGTGCGCAGGAGGCCGGCGAGGCCGTCAACGCTGAGCTCCGGAGCCTGAAGGGCCGGGACTCCAACATCGACACGCGGAGCCTGCAGATCCGGTCCGCGCTGGCCGAGGCGCTGCGCCTGCCGGAGGACGACATCCCGTTCGTGGGTGAGCTCGTCCAGGTACGGCCCGAGTTCGACGAGTGGCGCGGCGCCGCCGAGCGGGTCCTGCGCGGCTTCGCCCTGTCCGTGATCGTCCCGTCCCAGCACTACGAGGCCGCAAGCGCCTGGATCGACGGTCACCACCTCGGCGGCCGGCTCGTCTACTACCGGGTGTCTCCGTGGTTCACCCGTGACAATCCGAGGCGTGGTGAGGGCACTCTCCTGATGGACCTTCTCGAGGTCAAGGACGGGCCCTTCCAACCGTGGGTCCTGCACGAATTGCAGCGGCGGGCCGACCACGTGTGCGTCGAGGAGGCGGCCCAGCTGCGCGACCACGAGCGCGCCGTCACCAGGCGGGGGCAGATCAAGTCCGGCCGGGGCCGGCATGAGAAGGACGACCGCTTCCACCTGGAGGACCGCACCCGGTGGGTCTTGGGGTGGTCGAACCGCGACAAGATCGACGCCCTGCTGCGCCGCGCGGGTGAGATCCAGGCGGAGATGACGCAGCTCGACGCGCAGCTCGCGCGGCTGGCCGGGCAGGCAAAGCAGGTACGGGCGCAGCTGGCCACGCTCCATACCCTGGACGCGTACGAGTCGTGGGCCGAGCTCGACTGGCGCACCGTGGTCGTGACCATCACCCGGCTGGAGCGCGAGAAGGCCGCGCTGGAGGAGGGCAACGAGCAACTGGCCCGGATCACGGCCGAGCTTGCGTCGACGCAGGCCCGTCTCAGCGAGGTCGGGACGCTGCTGCAGGATCTCCAGCAACGTCTGGGCGGCATCGTCCAACGGGTGCGGGACCTGGAGGAGCGGCGCGATCGGGCCGAGAGGCTGATCCAGACCCTGACGGGCTCCCTGGACCCGGACGGGCGCGAACGACTCGCCACCTCGTGCGAGGAGTTGTCGGCCCGGCTGGGCGTGCCCGCGAGTGAGGCGGCGTGCGACGAGCTGGAGCGCGCAGAGACCGAGCGGCTGACCGCCGCGATCGAGGAGGCGCGCAAGGGCCAGGAGCAGGCGGCGGCCAAGGCCGTGGGGCTCATGCAGCGGTTCCGGACCGACTGGCCCGCCGAGACGACCGACATGGACGCGGACATGGCGGCCGCGGCCGAGTTCCGGGAGCTGCGCGACCGCCTCTTCCAGGACGACCTACCTCGCTTCGAGGCCGAGTTCAAACACCAGCTCAACAAGAACGTGATCCACGACATCGCGCAGTTCCAGTCGTGGCTGGGCCAGTCGGCCGAGCTGATCCGCGAGCGCATCGAGACGATCAACGAGTCGCTCCAGGCGATCGAGTACAACCGCGGTCGAGCCATCACCCTGCTCGCGCAGCCGACGACCAACCAGGAGATCCGCCAGTTCCGCGACGACCTGAGGGCCTGCACCGATGACGCGCTGGCCGGGGACGACCAATACTCGGAGGAGAGGTTCCTGCAGGTCGAGCGCATCCTGCAGCGCTTCCGGGGCCGCACCGGGCACACCGAGGCGGACCGCCGCTGGACCACGCTGGTCACCGACGTGCGCAACTGGTTCGCCTTCGCCGCGTCCGAGCGCTGGCGCGACGGCGGTGAGGAGTGGGAGCACTACACCGACTCCGACGGCAAGTC
>CAKUSI010000059.1 GCA_934678955.1 uncultured Austwickia sp.
CGACGGAAGAAGGACACGATGAGCTACACCGGCACGGTCGCCGAGGGCGGCCCCTCCGACGTCCGCGAGCTGCGCGGATTGACGATCCGCAAGGCCAGCGTCGGCCCCACCGACAACAACTGCTACCTGCTCACCTGCACCAGCACCGGTGAGCAGATGCTCATCGACGCGGCCAACGACGCCACCCGGCTCCAGCGCCTGGCCGCCGAGGGCACCGGCGAGATCACCACGATCCTCACGAGCCACCGGCACCCCGACCACGTCCGCGCCCTGAAGGAGATGACCCGGCTCACCGGGGCCACGACGCTCGCGGGGCGGTATGACGCCGACGCCCTCCCGGTGGAACCGGACGTACGGCTCGAGCACGGCGACGAGGTGACGCTCGGCGACCTCACGTTCGGCGTGCTCCACCTGCGCGGTCACACCCCCGGCGCGGTGGCGCTGACCTGGACCGAGCCGGGCGGCGACGCGCACCTCTTCGTGGGCGACAGCCTCTTCCCGGGCGGGGTCGGCAACACGTTCGGCAACGAGGAGCACTTCCGCCAGCTCATCGACGACGTCGAGGAGCGGCTGTTCGGGCAGTTCGGCGACGCGGCCTGGGTCTACCCCGGTCACGGCCTGGACACGACCCTCGGCGCGGAGCGCCCCCACCTGCCGGAGTGGCGCGCCCGCGGCTGGTGAGCCCCGAGGGCACCAGCTGGCAACCGCGATGTCATCAAACGCCGGGGATCAGGGTTTCCCAGCGCGTGCGGTATCGATGATCGACTCCGAGGTACGCACCCACCAGAGCTTCGTGTACGCGATGGCATCCGGCGTGGACTTCCACACGTTCTCCTGCCCCTTGGCGGTGTTGCGATACCACGCCCGTCCGTCAGCGTCCGTGTGCTCGTACTTCCAGGTGCGCGCCTGGTAAGGGGATTCCCCCTTTGGATCATTGGGGGCGTTCCCCGGCCCCTTGCCGTCAAGGACGTTGACGTTGTGCTCGCAGTAGGCCTGGAAGGAGCAGGTGTCCCACGGGTCGCCGGGCCGATCCCAGGGGTCGTCCTTCGGTCCGTAGGGGCGGTCCGGGGACAGGTCGAAGCCGAACGCGGCGCCGGGGACGCCGACCACGGCGGTCCCGGCCAGGACGGCCCCGATCGTCATGATGCGGATTCGGCGGGATACGGGGTGAAACGAGAGCATTGGGCACCTCCGGATCAAGTACTGATGTCATCAATAGAGTTCCGAAGTCGCACCCAGCGGGCATCAATCTGCTGATGTAGGTCGGCCTACCTCGGGTGGATGATGCAGGTCCCACCCCGATGCGGTCGGTGAGGGGATCCGCCTCCGCCCGCAGTCCCGCGAGGGCAGAATGGGCCGGTGACCTCGGCAGACCCCTCCCCTCGCGGGGCGACCCGCGACGCTCACCCGCTGTACCCGGTCGGGCTCGTCCTCGTCGCCATGTTCTCGGTGCAGTTCGGCGGGGCCATGGCCGTCTACCTCATCCACATGGTGGGGGTGCTCGGCTCGGTCGCGCTGCGACTGGTCATCGCCGCGGTCGTGCTGATGCTGGTCGCCCGGCCGCGGCTGCGCGGGTACGAGCGCACCGACTGGCTCACGGTGCTCGCCTTCGGGGTCGCGCTGGCGGCGATGAACGTGGCGTTCTTCGGCGCGATATCCCGCCTCCCGGTGGGCGTCGCGGTGACGATCGAGTTCATCGGGCCGCTGGGGCTGGCGGCCCTGTTGTCCCGGCACTGGTTCGACGGCGTCGCGGTCGCGGTTGCCGCCGCAGGCGTCGTGCTGACCTCGGGGGTACTCACCGAGTCCTGGGACAACGTCGACGGCATCGGGATCCTGCTCGCCCTCGCGGCCGGCCTCTCCTGGGCCCTCTACATCCTGCTGGCCGGGCACACCGGACGCCGTTTCCCCGGGGTCAAGGGGCTGGCGTTGGCCATGGTCGTCGCCGCGGCCCTGACAATGCCGGCCGGCCTGATCGTCGATGGCACCGCGATGTTCGAACCGCGGGCCGTGGGGCTCGGCTTCATCATCGCGATGCTCTCGTCGGTGTTCCCCTACACCCTCCAACTGTTCGCGCTGCGACACCTCAGTCCGCGCGTGTTCGGGATCCTGCTGAGTATGGAGCCTGCCGTGGCCGCCATCGCCGGGCTGGTCGTGCTCGGGCAGGGGATGCAGCCACTCCAGCTGGTCGGCATGGTCCTGGTCGTCCTCGCCTCCAGCGCGGTCACGCTCACTCCCAAGCGCCATCAGGAGGCCACGCCTCAAGGCGACGCGATGATGCCCGGCACCTCGACGCCCCAGGGGGAGAGCGCCCGGGGCGCGGGACCCGACTGAGGACGGCTAGGAGCGGGACCCGACCGGGAAACCGCTCGACCCCGGGGCCCGAGTGAGGGCCGCGCCCGTGAGCCGACCTACGGGGGTGAGAATGGCCAGCGTGTCCCCGGCCGATCCACCCATCCGCGTCCCGGTCCAACCCGTGCACCCCGCCTACCCGGTCGGCCTCGTCCTCGTCGCGGTCTTCTCGGTCCAGTTCGGCGGCGCATCGGCCGTCGTCCTGATCGGGTCGGTCGGTGTCCTCGGCGCGGTCGCGCTCCGGCTCACCATCGCGGCCCTGGTCATGGTGGCCGCGACCCGGCCGCGGCTCCGCGGCTACTCGCGCTCCGACTGGCTGGTCGTCGCGCTGTTCGGGGTGTCGCTCGCCGCCATGAACACGGCCTTCTACGGCTCGATCGCCCGCCTGCCCGTCGGCGTGGCGGTCACCATCGAATTCATCGGTCCCCTGGGCCTGGCCGCAGCACTCTCCCGACGTTGGCTCGACGGCGCCGCGGTCGCGATCGCGGCCGCCGGCGTCGTCCTGACGTCCAACGTCCTCGTCGAGCCGGTGGCGCACATCGACCTGGTCGGGATCTTGCTCGCCCTGATCGCCGGAGGATGCTGGGCCGCCTACATCCTGCTGTCCGAGCGGACCGGCCGCCGGTTCCCAGGCGCGCAGGGCGTGGCGTGGGCCATGGTCGTGGGGGCGACGATCATGCTCCCGCTGGGGTTGATCTTCCACGGGACCGCCCTGCTCGAGCCCCAGGCGCTGGGGCTCGGGCTCCTCATCGCGACCCTCTCCTCGGCGTTGCCGTATTCGCTCGAGCTGATCTCGTTGCGCCATCTGGACCCGCGCGTGTTCGGCATCCTGCTCAGCCTGGAACCGGCGGCGGCCGCCCTCGCCGGCTTCGTCGTCCTGGGGCAGCTGCTGGCGCCGCTGCAGGTGGGCGGCATGGCGCTGGTCGTCCTCGCGTCGGCCACCGTCACGCTCACCCAGAGGCGACGCAAGGTGACCGCCCCCGTTGGCGAAGGCAGCCCGCCCGGCTGACCAGGGCCGCTGGTCAACGCCCGTCGGCGTAGAAGTCCGCGAGACGTTGCGCCGCCTGGCCGGTGGGCATCGCCCGCACGTCGACCTCGGGCACACCCACCGTGGTGACCAGCTGATGGAAGAGCCCCAACGGAATGGACCGTCGCGTCGGGCCGGGCAGGCCCCCACGAGAGGGCACGACACCGTCTTGCAGGCAGGTCCAGAACTCGGACTCGGTCACCTCGAGATCGACACGAAGGATCTTCTTCCAAAGGCTCGCGCCATACGTCTCCCTCTTGCTGACGGGGTGGCTGATCCGCGTCGAGAGGACGCGCCCGTCCGGCAGGGCCAGCTCGAAACGTACGGGGTCACCGGTCCGGCCACGCACGGTGGTCCGCTGGACCCAGCCCTCGGCCACGCAGAAGCCACGGTGATGGGCACGGGTGGGCGCCGGATACTTCACGCTCCGAGCAGCCAGTTCTTGAGCTCACCGTCGCTTGCCGCGACGACGAACTGCACGAGCATGTCATTACGCTCGTGGTTCGGGGCGAGGCGCAGCCGTTCGGACCAGGCTTCCGCGTAGTCACGCAGCGCGTCGATGGTCTCGTCGATCGCCTCGTCGAGAGTGTCCCCGTCACCGTGAATGGGAAGGCCGGGGAGAAGAATCGAGTAGCCTCCGACGTCTTCGGGCACGACCTCGGCACCCGACGGCCGCGCCGTCATGAAGAACCGAACGAACCGCTGCGAGTCCAGCACCGCCAGACGATGCCCCGCCCCCCGTTGGACCGTCGCCGGACGCCCTTCGACCGCCGCGGTCAACAGGTCGCTCAGGCCCTCACGCGCGGCGCGGGTGGTCTCGAAGTGGACAACGCTCATATGGGACCCCCTGGCGTGTACACGGCGTACACGGCGTACACGGCGTACACGGCCAGTTTTGACGCGGCGTGGCGATCCGTCAAGATGGCACGCGCCACTCCAGCAGCCGCGGGCCAGGCCCCGCCGATGGGACCTAGAGGCCGAGGTCGCGGCCGATGAGCTCCTTCATGATCTCGTTGGTCCCGGCCCAGATCTTGTGGACCCGCGCGTCGCGCCAGGCGCGCGCGACCCGGTACTCGTTCATGTAGCCGTACCCGCCGTGTAGCTGTACGCACTCGTCCAGCACTTCGCACTGCGTCTGCGCGGCCCACCACTTCGCCTTGGCCGCGTCGACCGCGGTGAGCTTGCCCTCGGCGTGCGCCACGATGCAGTCGTCGATGTAGGCCTGCGCGACCTCCACCTTCGTGACCATCTCCGCCAGCTTGAACTTGTTGTGCTGGAACATCCCGATCGGCTGCCCGAACGCCTTGCGGTCCTTCGTGTACTGAATCGTCTCGGTGAGAATCTGTTCCGCGTTGGCGACGTTCGCGATCGCGTTGGCGATCCGCTCCTGCGGCAGGTGCTGCATCATCGCGATGAAGCCCAGGCCCTCCTGGCCGAGCAGGTTGTTGCCCGGAACCCGGACGTCCTCGAAGAACAGCTCCGACGTGTCGGACTCGACCTGGCCGACCTTGTCGAGGGGCTGACCCTTGGTGAAGCCCGGCATGTCCTTCTCCAGGACGAGCAGCGAGATGCCCTTGGCACCCTTGGCAGGATCCGTCCGCACCGCCACCACGGCCAGGTCGCACTGGTGGCCGTTGGTGATGAACGTCTTGGAGCCGTTGAGGATCCAGTCGTCACCGTCGCGCACGGCCGTGGACTTGAGCGCCGCGAGGTCCGACCCGCCCGACGGCTCGGTCATGCCGATGGCGAGGATCATCTCGCCGGACGCGATGCCGGGCAGCCAGCGCTGCTTCTGCTCGTCCGTGCCCATGTGGACGATGTACGGCGCCGTGATGTCGGAGTGGATCCCGAAGCACGAGGCCGCAGCGGCGGTGAACTTGCCCATCTCCTCGGCGAAGATCGCGTTGAAGCGGTAGTCCTCGACCCCGGCGCCTCCGTACTCCTCGGGGATGCACAGCCCGAAGAAGCCCTGCTGACCCGCCTCGAGCCAGATGTCGCGCGCGATGACGTGGTCCCGGATCATCTCCTCCGCGCGCGGCTTCAGGGTGCGGTCGACGAACTCACGGACGGACTTGCGAAAATCCTCGTGCTCTTCGGAGTAGATGTTGCGCGGCATGGAGTCGCTCCCTGGTGTGGTGAGCTTTCATACTCACCGGTAACCAGGGTCGGGGTCAAGAGCCGTCAGCGCTGCTCGTGGTCCTGCGGCTCGCCGTCGGTCGAGGTCATCCCGCGGTTGATATCCCCGAAGGTCAGCTCCGCCTGGGAGTCCCGCGAGGACTTGATGAGACTCGCCACGGTCGTGATCGTGAGGATGCCGACGATGGCGCCGAGGGAGACCCCGATGGGGATCTCCGGGACGGCGTGGATGGGCTCGCCGCCGTTGATGAACCCGAGGGTGTTCTGGTGCATCGCGTGGAAGATCAGCTTGACGCCGATGAAGGCCAGGAGCACGGACAGGCCGAACCCGAGGTACACAAGTCGCTTGAGCAGGCCGCCGATGAGGAAGTAGAGCTGCCGCAGACCCATCAGCGCGAAAATGTTGGCCATCAGGACGAGGAACGGCTCCTGCGTGAGCCCGAAGATCGCGGGAATCGAGTCGAGGGCGAAGAGCAGGTCGGTGGTCCCCAGCGCGAGGATCACGATGAACATCGGCGTGATGACCTTTTTGCCGTCGATGACGCCGAACGGTTTCGTGCCGAACTCCCACGACTGGGTGGCCGGGAACTTGGACTCCACCCACTTCAAGAAGGCGTTCTCCTCGTATTCCTCCTCGTCGTCGCTGCTCATCGCCTCCTTGGCCAGCTTGATCGCGGTGTAGATCAGGAAGGCACCGAAGATGTAGAAGACCCAGGCGAACTGGTTGATCAGCGCCGCCCCCACGGCGATGAAGATCCCCCGCAGGACGATCGCGATCGTGATCCCGATCATCAGCGCAGTCTGCTGGTATTTTTCCGGCACCCCGAACTTCGCCATGATGATCAGGAAGACGAAGAGATTGTCGACGGACAGCGAGTATTCCGTCAGCCATCCCGCGAAGAATTCTGCCCCGTATCTCGCCCCCGTGAAATACCACACCCCCAGCCCGAAGACGATCGCGCTGCCGACGAAGAACGCCAAATGCCGGGCGCATTCCCCCATCGACGGCACGTGCGGCCGCCGGGCGATCACCAGGATGTCGACGAGCAGGAACGTGATGGTGACGGACAGCGTGGCGATCCACACCCACAAGGGGACGTTCATCGAGGGGTATTCCTTCCGGGGTGAGCCAGAGGACGACGAGCAGAGACGACGAGCAGAGACGACGAGCAGAGACAACGAGCGGGGCAACGAGGTCGAGGACTACAAGCTAGTGGGCAACGCCCTTCGGCGCGCAGGATGGCCCGGCGGGGCTGGACGCAGCCTACCGGGGCGCGTCCCGCGCGGCCCGCGGCGGCCGCGAAAAGAACCGGAGAGGTCCGGAACAGCTCCTCATCTGCTGGCGGCGCGCATCTGACGGAGCTCCTTCTTGAGGTCGGCGAGCTCGTCCCGGATGCGGGCGGCGAGCTCGAACTGCAGCTCCGCGGCCGCCGAGTGCATCTGGGTGGTCAGCTCCTGGATCAGATCCGCGAGGTCACCGGCTGCGAGCGTCGACGGATCCAGGCCGGAGCTGCCGCTGCCCGTCGCCGCGTCGGCCGCGGCGGCCCCCCGACCGCCCGGGCGGGCTCGCCCGCCGCCTGACTTCCCGCGGGACTGCGCGCGGCCGGAGCCCATCAGGGCCTCGGTGTCCGCGTCTTCCCGCTGCAGCATGTCGGTGATGTCGGCGATCCTCTTGCGCAGCGGCTGGGGGTCGACGCCCCTCTCCGTGTTGTAGGCGAGCTGCTTCTCTCGCCGCCGCGCGGTCTCGTCGATGGCGTCGCGCATGGACGGTGTCACATCGTCGGCATACATGTGGACCTGACCCGACACGTTGCGGGCGGCGCGGCCGATCGTCTGGATCAAGCTGCGAGTCGAGCGCAGGAAACCCTCCTTGTCGGCGTCGAGGATGCTCACGAGCGACACTTCGGGCAGGTCGAGTCCCTCCCGCAGAAGGTTGATCCCCACCAGCACGTCGAACTCGCCCAACCGTAGCTCGCGCAACAGCTCGACGCGGCGCAGCGTGTCGACCTCTGAGTGCAGGTATCGCACTCGCACGCCGCGTTCCAGGAGGTAGTCGGTGAGGTCCTCGGCCATCTTCTTCGTCAGGGTCGTAACCAGCACCCGCTCGTCGCGCTGCGCGCGCTCGTTGATCTCGTGCAGCAGGTCGTCGATCTGACCCTTCGTCGGCTTCAGCACGATCTCCGGGTCCACCAGGCCCGTGGGCCGGATGATCTGCTCCACGATCCCGTCGGCCTTCGCCATCTCGTAGGCGCCCGGGGTGGCGGACAGGTAGATCGTCTGCCCGATCCGCTCCAGGAACTCCTCCCACTTGAGCGGCCGGTTGTCCATCGCAGAGGGCAACCGGAACCCGTGCTCGACGAGCGTCCGTTTGCGGGACATGTCGCCCTCGTACATCGCCCCGATCTGCGGCACGGTCACGTGCGACTCGTCGATGACGAGCAGGAAGTCCTCGGGGAAGTAATCGAGCAGGCAGTTGGGCGCCGTACCCCGCTCGCGCCCGTCGATGTGCATCGAGTAGTTCTCGATGCCGGCGCAAGCCCCGACCGTGGTCATCATCTCCACGTCGTACGTCGTCCGCATGCGGAGCCGCTGCGCCTCGAGCAGCTTGCCCTGTCGCTCGAACTCGGCCAACCGCGCGGCGAGCTCCTCCTCAATCCCGGCGACGGCGCGCTGCATCCGCTCCGGCCCGGCCACGTAGTGGCTCGCCGGGAAGACGTACATTTCGTGCTCCTCGCGCACGATCTGACCGGTCAGCGGATGCAGCGTGTAGAGCCGCTCGATCTCGTCGCCGAAGAACTCAATACGCACCGCGAGCTCCTCGTACATCGGGATGATCTCGACGGTGTCCCCGCGGACCCGGAAAGTGCCGCGGCTGAACGCCAGGTCGTTGCGCGTGTATTGCATCTGCACGAACTGGCGCAGCAGGTCGTCGCGGCCCACCTCCTGGCCGACCCGCAGACGCACCATGCGGTCCACGTACTCCTGCGGGGTGCCCAGGCCATAGATGCACGAGACGGAGGCCACCACCACCACGTCCCGCCGGGTCAGCAGCGAGTTCGTCGCGGAGTGCCGCAGCCGCTCGACCTCCTCGTTGATCGAGGAGTCCTTCTCGATGTACGTGTCCGTCTGCGGGACGTACGCCTCCGGCTGGTAGTAGTCGTAGTAGCTCACGAAGTATTCGACCGCGTTGCGCGGCAGCAACTCCCGGAACTCGTTCGCGAGCTGGGCCGCCAGCGTCTTGTTGGGGGCGAGGACCAGCGTCGGCCGCTGCACCTGTTCGATCAGCCACGCGGTCGTGGCCGACTTGCCGGTGCCCGTGGCGCCCAGCAGCACGATGTCCTGCTCCCCGGAGCGCACCCGCTTGGCCAGCTCGGCGATCGCCTCGGGCTGATCCCCGGACGGCTCGTACGGCGCGACGACCTCGATCGGGGCGACGGTGCGCTGGATGTCCGTGGTGGGCCTCATGCGCGCCACCCTAACGATCGGCACCGACAACGCTACGCCGACCGTGTCCTCTCGCCCGGTCGCCGGGCCAAGCCCCCGCGACTCTGCCCGGTATGGCGCCGGTCAGTCCCTACTTGGGGCTCAGCGCGTGGTCGTCGCCCCGGTCGTCGGCGTGGTCGTCGTCGTTGCTCCACCGGTCGCTCCACTGGTCGTGGTGGCCGCCGAGGCCGGCTCCGGCATCCCCGAGCTGTGGTGGCTCACGATCTTCCACTCGCCGTTCTCCCAGCGGTAGGTGTAGCTGTAACGGGCCTGAACCTTCTGGCCCGTCGCACCGTAGGTGAAGGTGTAGAGGCCGCTGTCGACCGCCATGTTGCAGCCCAGCTCGATGTCCGAGAAGTCGATGGCACCGGACGGCCGGTTGGCCAGGAAGTGATCGAAGTAGTCTTCCTTCTCCGCGGCCGTGCGCCGCACCTTGTTCGACACGGTCGGGACCAGGATCGAGTCGGCGGCGTAGTTCTCCACCACCCGCTTCGGATCCCCGCTCTTGACGTCGTCGTTCCAGCGGTCGAACAGCCCGGCGATCTCGGCTTCGGTGACCGGCTCGCACGAGGCCGTCGTGCCGGGCGTGATGGCGGTCGTGGTGGCACCACCGGCCGACCCGTTCGTGGGTGACGTCGTCGGCGGCGACGTCGTGGTGGTCCCGGTCGTGTTGTCGGCCTGCGGGCCGACGGAGCTGCCGCAGGAGGCGAGCAGCGCGGCACAACCGAGCAGGCCGATGGAAGCAGCGGTCCTTTTCACTTCAACTTCACTCCCCGACAAGGAAAGACGACGCGAATGGCCGGAGCTTATCGGGCGGCCGTCCAGTCGGAGGGGAATTTACGAAGAACCCCGGACGATCACGGCTGCCAGCCGGCGCGCTGCGCCCACGCCGTGATCCGCGGCCAGATCTCCTCGAACCAGGGAGCCTTGGCCTCCGCGTACTCACCCGAGTTGGAGGTGCGTTCCGCGAAGTCCGACTTCACCTCGACATACTCCTCGGCGGCGTCCGGGTTGGCCCGCAGCCAGTCACGGAAGAGCAGCGCGGACTGCCAGCCAGCGCTGTCGACCTCCCGCACGTGGACGTGCACGATCCGACCAGGGTCGCAGGACCCGTGGAAGCGCTTCACCCAGAGCGAGGGGTCGAGCAGCTCCCCGGTTGGGTGGTCCATGCGGATGTTGTCGACGCGCGGGAAGCCGAGGGCGCCCATCGTCGCGACGAACTCGGGGTCGTCCGCGTCGCGCAAGTCCCGCACTCCCAGTTGGAGGTCGATCACGCCCTTGCCTGACATGCCGGGCACCGCGGTGGACCCGACGTGCTCGACCTCGGGGGCCCGCTCCCCCAGGGCGCGCACCAGCCGCTGCCCGATCCGCTCGGCCGCCACCGGCCAGTCCTCGTCGTAGGCGCTGACCACCGGAATGTCCCGCCGGTAAACCGTCTGGGTACGCAGGTTCGCCTCGAACGGCACCAGCCGCTCCTCCCAGATGGCGTCGACCGCGGCGTGCAGCTCGTCGACCGAGCCTTCGTTGGGGAGGACGACGTCTGCGGCGGCAAACCGTTGCTCATCACTCGCCTGCCGCGCCATACGAGCCCGCGCGTCCGCTTCGCGCATACCGCGTTCCTGGGTGAGGCGTTGCAAACGGGTACGAGCGTCGGCATCCGTGACGATCACGAGGTGGTAGTCGGGTCCGAGGTTGTTCTCGACCAGCAGCGGCACGTCGTAGACCACGATCTTGTCGGGGCCGGCCGCGTCCAGGAGGTCCGCGCACCGCGCAGCGACCAGCGGGTGCGTGATCTCCTCGAGGTCGGCCCGGGCGCGCTCGTCCTCGAAGACCATCCCCGCCAGCACCTGACGATCCAGGGAGCCGTCCTCGGCCAGGACCCGGTCGCCGAACCGTTCGCGGACCTGCGCGAGCCCGGCGGTCCCGGGCGCGACGACCTCACGAGCCAGCGCGTCCGCGTCGATGACGACCGCGCCCAGCTCCCCCAGCCGGCGCGCCACGGTCGACTTGCCCGAACCAATTCCGCCGGTGAGGCCCACACGCAACATAGTCCTCACTGTAGGTCTCCGGTCGGCGGACCAGCGCACGCATCGCCGGAAAAGTGACTCAGCGAGCTATCGAACGCGTCACGTGGCGCCGACGGCGGCAGGGGTTATCCGGTCCAACGCGTCCGCCACCCGACGTGCCCGGTCCGGGTAGTTCGTGACCACGCCGTCCACTCCCGCCTGGACGACGAGCGCCAGGTCGGCGGGATCGTCCACCGTCCACGGCACGATGCGCAGACCGAGCGCGTGGCACCGGTCCGCCAGGTCCTTGTTGGCCAGCAGCTCGAAGCCAGGCGCCGTCGACGTGCCGCCGTAGGGGAGGGCGAAGTAGGGGCAGACCACGTGGGCGCCGGCGTCGCGAGCGGCGCTCGGCAGGTCACGGACGGGTAGTGGTGCCGCGCCCGCACCGGCGACGCCGAGGGCATCGCCGAACCAGCACCCGTCGACGCGGACGGAGGCAAGTGCCGACCGGCGCAGGTGCGGCGCCACGTCGGCGGCCTGGGCGAGGACCGCCCAGTCGAAGGAGTGCACGGTGCTGCGGTCGAAGACCCCGCAGTCCGCGATCACCGCACAGGTCGCGGCGACCAGCTCCGCGCGACGGTCACGCTGCCGCGGGTCGTGCTGGTCGACCTTGACCTCGACCACGAAGCGCATCATGGGTGATACACGTGTCACCTGGTCGAAGAGGGCCCGCAGGGACAGCATCCGCTCCCCCGGCGCCGGGCGCTGACCAGGATGTTCCTCACGGGTGTGCTCCCCGATGAGCACCTCACCGAGCTGCTGCGAGGTCAGTTCGTCCACACGCCGGCCCACGAGTGAGGGGTGCGGTGGACGGCATCGCCGGAGGTCCAGGACCGGGTCGTGCCAGACCATCGGGACCCCGTCGGCGGACAGCCGTACGTCCAGCTCCACCGACGTGGCGCCCAGGCGCGCCGCCAAGGCGAAGCCGGCCCCGCTGTTCTCCGGGAGGTATCCGAGGGCACCGCGGTGGCCCTGCACGTCGAACCCTGCGTCCGGCCCCTCCTCGGGGCCGCGATCCGCGCTCATACCGCCACCATCGGCGAACGGCGACGGGCTCCGCCACCCCTTGCGGGTGAACGGAGCCCGTCGGCTGTCCGTCATCGGCGAGGCCGGAGACGACGTCGGTGAGGACGAGTTGCTGACGCCGGCTCAGTGACCGGTCAGCTTCTCCCGCAGCGCGGCCAGCGCCTCGTCGGAGGCCAGCGTCCCCTCGGCCGGGCCCGCGGTGTCCGCGCGGCCCGAGGAGTACGACGTCGGGATCTCCCCACCCGAGGCCGCCGCGTCCGCGTCGGCCTCCAAGGCGTCCTTGACCTGGGTGCGGTGCGCCTCCCACCGGGCGTACGCCTCGGAGTACTGCTTCTCCCACCGCTCGCGCGCCGCCTCGTGGCCGGGCAGCCACTCGTTGGCCTCCGGGTCGAAGCCCTCCGGGTACTTGTAGTTGCCCTGGTCGTCGTACTCGGCCGCCATCCCGTACAGGGTGGGGTCGAACTCCGCCGTGGCGACCGCGGCGTCGTTGGCCTGCTTCAGCGACAGCGAGATCCGGCGCCGGTCGAGGTCGATGTCGATGACCTTGACGAAGATGTCCTGCCCCACGGAGACGACCTGCTCGGGCAGCTCCACGTGACGCTCGGCCAGCTCGGAGATGTGGACCAGGCCCTCGATGCCGTCGTCGACCCGCACGAACGAGCCGAACGGCACCAGCTTGGTGACCTTGCCCGGCACGACCTGGCCGATCGCGTGGGTCCGGGCGAAGTGCTGCCACGGGTCCTCCTGCGTCGCCTTCAGCGACAGGGAGACCCGCTCGCGGTCCATGTCGACGTCCAGGACCTCGACCGTGACCTCCTGGCCCACCTCGACGACCTCGCTCGGGTGGTCGATGTGCTTCCAGCTCAACTCGGAGACGTGCACCAGCCCGTCGACCCCGCCGAGGTCCACGAACGCACCGAAGTTCACGATCGAGGAAACCACTCCGGAGCGGACCTGGCCCTTCTGCAACTCCTTCAGGAAGCTGGTGCGCACCTCGGACTGCGTCTGCTCCAGCCACGCGCGACGCGACAGGACCACGTTGTTGCGGTTCTTGTCGAGCTCGATGATCTTGGCCTCGATCTCCTTGCCGACGTACGGCTGGAGGTCGCGCACCCGGCGCATCTCGACCAGGGAGGCGGGCAGGAAGCCGCGCAGCCCGATGTCGAGGATCAGGCCACCCTTGACCACCTCGATGACGGTGCCGGTGACGACGCCGTCCTCCTCCTTGATCCGCTCGATCGTGCCCCACGCGCGCTCATACTGCGCGCGCTTCTTGGACAGGATCAGCCGGCCCTCCTTGTCCTCCTTCTGGAGGACCAGAGCCTCGACCTCGTCACCCACGGTGACGACTTCGCTGGGGTCCACATCGTGCTTGATGGAGAGTTCGCGGGAGGGGATGACCCCCTCGGTCTTGTAGCCGATATCGAGCAGGACCTCGTCCCGGTCGACCTTGACGATGACTCCCTCGACGATGTCCCCGTCGTTGAAGTGCTTGATGGTGGCGTCGATCGCGGCGAGGAGATCCTCGGTGGAACCGATGTCGTTGATCGCGATCTGGGCGGTGGCCGGGCTGGCAGTCATGTAGTGGGGGCTCCGATGGTGGACTGGGATCGCTGGGTGGATACAGGATCGGGGGGATTGCGGCGTGCTACCGCGCTCCCCGACGGATGAGGGACATACAGGTGCGGCCGGACAAGGTCCGAGGTGGCAAGCGACGGGTGCCGTCCCACACCATCGGATGTCTTGCACGGCCGCGATAACGTGCGCGTCGGCACGGAACACCCATCGCCCGGCGGAACCTGAGGTGCCATCGGGCGCACGTGGGCGCACGTGGAGACCCGCCAAGCCTACCCCTCCTCGTGAGGTGGCGGCAAAGCACCCGACCGGCCGGGCAGACTACGCCCATGCAGCCCTCCCCGCCCGGAGTCCCCGCCGACGGCGTGAGCCGTCGCGAGACCGATCAGGCCACCACGGCGCGGGCCAATCGGAGCTGGTGGGACGCCAGCGCCGGGACCTATTACGCCGAGCACGGAGACTTCCTCGGCGACGCCGACCTGCTGTGGGGCCCGGAGGGTTACCGCGAGTCCGCGGCACGACTCCTCGGCGACCTGACCGGGCTGGACGTCCTCGAGATCGGGTGCGGCGCCGCGCAGGGATCCCGGTACGTCGCCGGGCGGGGCGCCCGGGTGATCGCCTCGGACCTGTCCACCGGCATGCTCGCGCAGGCCCGGGCGATCGACGCCCGACGCGGCGCGGCCACCGCGTCAGACGTCGGCTGGTCCGGCGAGGACGTGGCGGGCGGGCCGCGGCGGACACCGCATGCGTATGTGCAATGCGACGGCGCCGCGCTGCCGTTCGCCGACCGCTCCTTCGACCTGGTGTTCGCCGCCTATGGAGCCGTGCCCTTCGTGGCCGACAGCGCCCGGTTGATGACCGAGGCCGCCCGCGTGCTCCGACCCGGCGGGCGCTTCGTCTTCTCCACCACCCACCCCATCCGCTGGTC
>CAKUSI010000060.1 GCA_934678955.1 uncultured Austwickia sp.
GCCGCGCCGCGCGCCGCGGCCGCAGCGCGTGCGGTGACGAAGCCGGCGCCGAAGGCGCCCGCGACCTCGGCGGCCCCGAAGGCAGCGAGCGCCCCGCAGGCGACGACCGCCCCGAAGGCCCCCGTCGCCCCGCCGAAGCCCGCCGGTGGCAAGCTCTCCGCCGAGGGCACCAAGATCGTGCAGAGCTGGATCGGTGGCGACCTGTCCGGTCGCTGGGACCCCAAGGCCCTGAGCGCGCTGCAGCGCAAGGTCGGCGCCAAGGAGACCGGGCGCACTGACGTCCAGTCGGTGGCGCTGGTGGAGAAGCTGATCGGCGCTCCGCAGACCGGGCTGCACTACTACACGCAGGAGGCCCTGGACAAGCTGGCGGCGTACGCCACCGCACAGCTGACCTCGGCGAGCCTGACGTCCCTGACGGCTGCGGTCGAGGGCGGCGTTCCCTCGCCGGCGACCGTGTCCCTGGCGACGACCCCGGTCTCGTACCGCTGACACTCTCGGTTCGAGGCCGCTGTTCGGCGGCACCTCGACCGACCTCTGCTGACGCACTGACGCGGCCCGGCCTGCGGAAAACCTCCGCGGCCGGGCTTCGGCGTGCGCTCGACAGCGAGGATCGACGCGACCGTGCGACGCGAACGCAGTTGCTGCGCAGGCGGTTTCGCAGGTGGTCGGGGAGGGCCGGTACGATCTGAGGCGTTCGCTCCGCGTCCAGGCCGCTGGTCGGCTGGGTGAGGCACGGAGCATCGTCGCTGGCGTGGCGCAATTGGCAGCGCACCTGTCTTGTAAACAGGTGGTTAGGGGTTCGAGTCCCCTCGCCAGCTCAGCGGGAGTGAGCGGGGGTCGAACGCAGCGAGCACGCGTGGAGCTGGACTCGCTTCCACGACGCAGGCTCGCTTGTTCGGCGGAGACCCGGGTAGATCTGCGAGGACGCTGCTATAGCTGCGTCCGGGTCGAGGTGGTGCAGTCTGCATTTGGCATGCGAGTCCCGGCCGAAGTGTCGGCCGAGCGTCGCAGCCTGGCGCCGCAGGAGCCGCCCATAGGTCAGGCGATTCGGGGCCGGCCGCGCCGAGAGCCGACCCGAGTCAGCGGCTCGGTCAGGCGCCGCGGGCCAACGGCGCCACGCTGGCCAGGTCCAGCACTCGCTCGGGCTGCGGCGGCAGGGCTCGGGCGGCGGCCGCCGGAGCGATCGGGCCCGGGCGCCGGGGCTCGCGGACACCCGCTGAGCCGTCGTCACCCCGGAAGCCTGGCGGCCCAGGAGGGGGTGGGGGCGGTGGTTGGCGATACGTACGACTCGCTGTGCGCCGATCCGTCAGCCGCAGGCGTGAGCCGGCGCGGCGGATAACGCTGATGACCGGGTTGGCCATGGTCTACCTCCCTGACCACATGCAGCCTACGCCCGAGATCCATCCGCCGGAATACCCGCGCGAGGTGCCCGTCAGCACAGACGGCCACGGAGTTCATGCCCGTTCGCGCGGATGGCGTCCCGGATTCGCGTATGGGATGCCGTGGGCGACCGGGCCTTCATCAGCGCAACCGGGTGCGCATCGGCGATGGTGGGTTCGCGTTGGCCGCAAGAGCGCTGGGGGACTGAAGGGCTCTCAGCGCAGCGGGTCGAACGGCGCCAGCACGGCCGGACGTCGTCCGGTCACGATCTGCTCGGCCAGCATCTTCCCGGTGATGGGCCCGAGCGAGATCCCCCACATGCTGTGTCCGCCGGCCACGTACACCCGCGGCGACCGTGTCGCGCCGATCAGCGGCAGGCCGTCGATCGTGCACGGCCGCGAGCCGACCCATTCGTGCTCACGGGCATCCAGGTCGAGGCCCGTAAGCATGGGCCGGGCCGCCTCGACGATCGCTTCGATGCGACGCTGGTCGAGCGGCTCGTCGGGGCGTCGGAACTCCATCATCCCGGCGACCCGCAGCCGGTCCCCCAGCGGCGTGCAGGCCACCCGCTGGATGGGCAGGTAGATGGGGCCGGCCGGCGGACGCTCGACCGGGACCGAGAACGAGTACCCGCGCCCCGCCTGCACCACCTGGGTGACCCCGAACCGCCGCGCATGCCGGCCGAGCAACGCGCCGGTCGCGAGGATGACCGCGTCGAAACGCCCCGACCAGCCGCTCGTCCCGTGCAGCGTCACGCCGGGCGCATCGCTACCCGTCGACACATCCCCCGCAGCCACGCCGCCGAGGTCGTCCCCGATCCCCATGAGCTCCAGCCCGGATCGTACGTCTCCGCCGCGGCGCGCGACCGATGCGGCGAGCGCCGCGACGTAGCGGCCCGGGTCGATGTACCGCTGCCCCTTCAGCAGGATCGCCGCACCGATCTCGGGGCTGAGGACCGGCTCGACCGCCCGGGCCTGGGCGCCGGTGAGGGCTTCGAAGTCCATGATCTGCCCGGCGGCGGCGATCTGCTCCAGCTCGTCCAGCAGGATCGCCCGTTCGCCCTCGGTGCGGTAGGCCGCGATGAAGGAGCGCGCCTCGAGGGTCGGTTCCGCCACGCCCCCGGCGGCCATCTCGTCGAACGCGTCCAGTGCCAGTCCGTTGAACGGCACGAGCGCGGCCATGTGGCGGCGCCACCGCGCCGGCGTCGCGTTGCGGGCGAAGCCCACGACGAACCGCGCCAGATTCCCGTTGAGCCGGGGCGGGACATAGACGGGGGAGCGGGGCGACGAGAGCGCCCGGATGCCGTAGCGCAGGACCGACGGTTCCGGCAGCGGCGTGATGAGGTCAGGCGTCAGCCACCCGGCGTTGCCCCAGCTGGAGCCGGCAGCGACCCCCGTGCGGTCGAGCACCGTGACCTCGACGTCGTGTTCCCGCAGGTACCAGGCGGTGGCCAGGCCCACCATGCCGGCGCCGACGACGGCGACCCGCCTCGGTGTGCCAGCGCGTGCGGCGCGGGCGTCGGCGGAAGGATCCACGGGACCTCCTCGCGGCTACGACACACCTTCTCCTGGTGACCGTGCGCCCTGCCTGGCCCTCTTGTCCAGTCGGGGAAGCCGCTCACATCGGACGTCGGAGCGTTGAGCCATGGTTTCCACGCGTTCCGTTCGCCGCAGCCGCGCCGTAGAGGTTTACCAATTCCTGACCAACTGCGGGGAATCGCTTGATTGGACAGACGTCTTGTTCGCCGATGAGGAAGGTATCAGGCGGCGGGAGCCACAAACAGGGGGTGGCTCCCGCCGCCGGCACCGAGGGTCGTGGGGACGGCGCCGAGGATGAGTCCGGGGGTGGGGATCGCCCGGAGGTCCGGCCGCAGGGGCGGGCACGCGAGGTAGCACGGCAAGGCCGGTGGGGACCGGCTCAGCCGCTGGGGAGATGCACGACCGGCAGGGGACCGGGCAGGGCACGGCAGGACCGGTGGGGGACCGGTGGGGGACCGGGCAGCGCCGCGGCAGGGGACCGCGGCCAGCGAGATGGCGTGTATGGGGGCACAACTGAACAGCGCCGCGTCATCCGCGGCGCCACCGGGGAGAGCTGCGGCACAGGGACGGCCGCGCACAAGACCACGGGCGAGCGAGGGCAGGCGATCGGGGGACGCCTGCCCTCCCCTCGTGTCCGCGCTCCTTAGGCTGGTGCGATGACCCTCGCCGCCGCCGGAAGCCCCACCCGTCCCGTCGCGGTCATCCCGGCGGCGCTGGTGTCGAGCGCGGCGGTCTTCCTCTTCTGGGTCATGGCCGATCTGCCCGGCTACGCGCTGCTGGTCGCCGGCGTGGCCGGCGGGTTCATCACGGACCGGCGGGGTTGGTCGCGTCGGCTGGGGCCGGACCTGCTCCTGATCGCGCTGGCGCTGACCTTCATCAGCCTCATCTCGTTGCACGCCGACATCTCGCCGGCCGGCATGATGCGCTTCACCCTCGCGTTGGGCGGCGCGGTCGTGATCCCGTTCGTGGTGTCCCGCTTCATCTACAAGGAGAAGTCGATCACCTTCCCGTGGGGTGGTGGCCGCTGGACGCGTCGGCAGTGGATCTACCTGATCGTGGTGATCGTCGCCGCATACCTCATCCTTCCGTTCTACTTCCTGACCTCCGGCGTCTACCGCAACTGGCCGGCCGTCGTGGAGTGGCACGAGATCGCCCGGCTCTTCGTGGGTGTCAACGCTGTCGGCCTCTGGGACGAGCTGTTCTTCATCTGCACCTGCTATGCCCTCTACCTGCGGCACTTCCGACCCTGGGTGGCCAACGTCCTGCAGGCCACGATCTTCACGTCGTTCCTGTGGGAGCTCGGCTACCAGGAATGGGGGCCCTTCCTCACCATCCCGTTCGCGCTGATCCAGGCCGTGATCTTCTCTTGGATCAAGAACCTCTTGTATGTCGTCTGCGTGCACCTGCTCTTCGACGCCGTCGTGTTCCTGGTGATCGTGCACGCGCACCACCCCGAGGCCTTGCCGATCTTCCCGCTGGTCACCGGCTGACCGGTCGCGCGTCGATCGCCCCGGCGGAGCCGGGAGACATTACCAATTCTTGAACACTTGTATAGGCATCCTTGATTGGACAGCCGTCTTGAACGCCGATGAGGAAGGTGTAGACGCCGGCGGGGTCCAGATGGGGAGGGGCTGGGGCCCGCCGGGAGCGACAACGGTGGGGACCGTTGCGGAGGGCACCAGGGGGAGGTGCCCACACGATGGGGAATGGGGATGGGGATGGCGGGCCACGGACGGCCCGCTCCACAGCCACGGGGGGCGCGGGAGGGCAGGCGGCGGGGGGCGCCTGCCCTCCTTTCGCGTGTCCGGGTCCGAGCTAGAGGAGTTGCCCCGGGTGAGGTCGGTGGTGGACGTCGCCCGCTGTTAGGGGGCCCCTCGTCCGGCCCCGTGAGAGGCGCGACCTCGATGGGGCAGCGAGGCGACGCCCAGGCCGATCACGATCCACAGCAGGAGCGAGAGCCGTTCGGCGTTGGCCGGGTGGTCCAGAAGGCTCATCGCGGCGAACCCAGCCAGGGCGGCGCCGCACCACACCGCCACTTCCGAGCTGGCAAGCGCGGCACGTGCGATCGCGAACGCGACCGCCGCGGTCACGGCCAGCGCCACCAGTCCGCCGATGAGGCCCGCCTCCACGGCCCAGTTCAGCCACAGGTTGTGGGCGTGCTGGAAGGCGGGTCCGCCGGGCGAGCGCTCCTGGATCTGGGCGCCCGCGGTGGCCAGCCCGGTCCCGAAGGGTCGCTCGGCCACGAGTCCGGCGGCAGCCCGCCAGATCGTTCCCCGGATGCCGACGTCGCCGCCGACGAGGACGTACGCCCCCGCCAGCCCGACGCTGCCCGTCGCCGCCACGGCCGCGACAGCGACATGCCACGGCTTCGCGTTGCGCAGGAGCAGGTAGGTGACCAGCGCGGCGCCCAGGGCCAGGAACGCTGCCCGCGATCCCGTCATGAACAGCGCGAACAGCCCACCCGCGACGACGCACCACCCGACGAGCCGCACAGAGGCGTCGCGGGCGGAGCGGATCTGCGCGATGGCCAGCGGCCCCAGCAGCAGCAGCGCGGCCGCGAGGAGGTTGGGGTTGGGGAACGTACCTGTCGCCCGCGTCATCGCCCCCGGCACGCAGGTGTCGAGGTCGCCGTAGATCGATCCGCGGCAATAGCCGGTCGCTTCGGCGGTGCCCGCTTGGCCCAGCGCCACCAGGGTGACGATCGAGAACGCGACTCCGGCCAGGGCGAGGAGGCCGCTCACCCCGCCGCTGCGCGCCACCGCCCAGGCGAGGAGTCCGGCACCCAGGCTCGTGAGCAGCGCGCGCCACGAACTCCAACCCATGCCGGTCAGCACGGCCGTGAGGGCAGCGGCGGCGACGAGCGCGGCGCAGGACCCCCCGACCAGAGGCGTGCTGAGGCCGATCCCGCGGCTGCGGAGCGTGGGTGATGCGAGCGCTCGCCAGGATGGCCGACCCGCACGAGGTGGAATCGACGGCTCGAATCGACCGACAGCCCACTCGAGCAGCACGGCGGCCAGGCCGAGGGCCAGCAGGAGACGCAGCGGGGTGAGCGTGCCGACGAGCGGCGCGTCCGGCAGGGCATCGGTCACGACCTCGGAGAAGGCGGCGCCCAAGCAGGCGAGTCCCACGCTGAGACCGAGTCGCTGTGCCCGGGCCGCCACGGTCGAGCGGGCAGCCGGACTCGTCGCGGGGTGCTCTGCGCCGGGCGAAGGGCCGGCCGGGGTCGCCAAGGGATCAACCGGGTTCGCCGTCGCCACCGGCGCCTCGACCGTTGCCGCGGAGAGGTGGGGCGCGTCGACGCCGGGCGCGCGCACGTCCCGATCGCGGGCGCGGTGCGCGAGGGGCGTCGTCACCTCTCCTATGTGCCACGGGTGGGCGAACGCCCGATGTGCAGCCGGTGAAGCCGACCGGGCGACGCGGACAACCTTTCCGCACCGGAGCCGTCGGGGACGCTACCGTGCGGGCAACCGAGCCCGGAGGTCACCGTGACGCCCTCGACGCCGCTACCCGTTGCGGCCAGCCAGTTGTTGCCCGCCATCGAGCCGGGCTCCGGCTCCCGCGCGACGGCGCGGCTCGCCGGGGAAGAGCTCAGCTACGCCGCGCTGGGCGAGCTCGCCCGCGCCGAGGCCGCCGAGCTGCGGACGCGGGGAGTGCACACGATCTCTGTGCTCGCCGAAGCCACGATGACCACGCTGGTGGCGGTGGTGGCCGGGCTCCTCGCCGGGGTGGCCGTCGTGCCGATCCCCCAGGACGCCGGGGACGCCGAACTCGAGTATCAACTGGGTGACTGCGGCGCGCAGGCGTGGGTGGGTCCTCGGCGCGAGGGCGTCGACCTGCCCGTTCTGCCCATTCGTACGGACCCGGAGCGAGTGCGGGACGCGGCGCCCGGCCCGGACGACCTCCCGCCCGCGGACTCCACCGCCCCGGCCATGATCCTCTATACCTCCGGGACGACCGGCGCCCCCAAGGGCGTCGTGCTCACGGCGGCTGCCATCGCCGCCGACATCGACGCGCTCGCGGACGCCTGGGCCTGGACCGACGCCGACGTCCTCGCCCACGGGCTGCCGCTCTTCCACGTCCACGGCCTGGTCGTCGGGTGCCTCGGGCCGTTGCGGGTCGGCTCCGGCCTGATCCACGTCGGGCGGCCTACCCCGGACGCGTACGCCGCCGCCCGCGCCGCGCACCCTCCGGCCACCATGTATTTCGGCGTCCCGACCATCTGGCACCGCATCGCCGGCGACCCCGAGTCGGCCCGCGCGCTCGCGGGTGCGCGGGTGCTCATCTCGGGCAGCGCTCCTCTGCCCGTCCCCGTCTTCGAGCGGATGAGGGAGCTCACCGGGCACGAGATGATCGAGCGGTATGGGATGACAGAGACCCTTTTGACCGTCAGCAATCGCGTCGACCGGCCGAGGTTGCCGGGACACGTCGGCTGGCCGGTCGCCGGCGTGCGGACCCGCCTGCGGGACGAGCACGGCGCCGAGGTCCCGCGTGACGGGGCGAGCGTCGGCCGACTCGAAGTGAGCGGCCCGACCTTGTTCAGCGGGTACCTCGGACGCCAGGACGCCACGAAGGAGTCATACACGCCCGACGGCTGGTTCGTAACCGGCGACGTGGCGACGATCGACGCGGACGGCAACCACCGCATCGTCGGCCGGGAGTCCGTGGACCTGATCAAGTCCGGCGGCTACCGGATCGGCGCGGGCGAGATCGAGACCCACCTTCTCGGCGAACCCGGCGTCGCTGAGGTGGCGATCATCGGCGTCCCCGACGACGACCTGGGCCAGCGGATCGTCGCCTACGTCGTGCCGACGGCGGACGAGGCGGGGGAGCGGCTGGACGCGGGTGCGCTCGCACGGTCGGTCGCCGACGGGCTCTCCGTGCACAAGCGGCCGCGGGAGGTGCACCTCGTCGACGCGCTCCCGCGCAACGAGATGGGGAAGGTGCAGAAGAAGGTGCTGCTCACGCGGTATGAGTCGTTGTTCTGACCGCGTCAGGGGACCGGCTCGGGCGCCGGCCCCGCCTCGCTGGCCAGGGTGCCCCGGTGGATCGACTCGGAGTCCGTCACGGTCCGCAGCTTCTGGCCGGTGCCGCCGCAGACCACCGACACGAGCTCGGCGGCGATCGAGACCGCGGTCTCCTCCGGGGTCCGCGCGCCGAGGTCGAGTCCGATCGGGGCGTGCAACCGCGCGATCTCCTCCTCGGTCATGCCGTGTTCGCGGAGCGAGGCCAGGAGCTCACGGAGCAGGTGGCGGCTGCCCATCCAGCCGATGTATTGCGCAGGGCGACGCAGCGCCCGCGACAGCAGCGGCACGTCGAACTTCTTGTCGTGCGTGAGGATCGTCAGCGCGGTGCGCTCGTCCATCGTGATCTCGTCGAGGAAGAGGTGCGGCCACTTCACGACCACCTCGTCGGCGTGCGGGAAGCGCTCGCGCGTGGCGAAGATCGGGCGGGGGTCGCAGACGGTCACGTGGTAGCCGAGGAACTTGCCCATCCGCGTGACGGACTCGGCGAAGTCGATCGCGCCGATCACGATCATCCGTCGGGGTGGGAGGAAGGTGTCGATGAACACCCGGACGCCGCCGGCCTTTTCGACCGTCTCGCCGTCCGCGCGCCGACGCGTGCCGTCGAGCCCGAACTCGACCGAGCCGGTCATGTCGGCGTCGATCCGCCGACGCACCTCGGTCGTCACGGCCGCATCGAGATCCGGCCCGCCGAGGCTGCCAATCACCTCTGCCTCGGTCACCACCATGCGACGCCCGAGACGGTCGGGCTCACCGGCGACGACCATCGCGAACCCGATCGGGACCTGCTCCTCGACGGCGCGCGCGATCCGCTGGATGTCCGCGCGGAAGGCTTCGTCCGCCTTCTGTACGAAGAGCTCGATGGATCCGCCGCACGTGAGCCCGGTGGCGTACGCGTTGTCGTCGGCCACGCCGTAGAGCACCAGCTGGGGCGGGCCGCCCTCCAGGACGTCCTGGGCAACCTCGTACACGGCTCCCTCGACGCACCCGCCGGACACGCTGCCGACGGCCTGCCCCGCGCCCGACACGGTCATCGCCGCCCCCACGGGTCGCGGCGAGCTGCTCCACGTGCGGACCACGGTCGAGAGTGCGAAGGGTTCTCCCCGCTCGATCAGGGCGGATAGCTCCGGCAGGATGTCCCGCACGCTCGCCTCCTTCATCGTGGCTGGCCTTCCACACTAGCCAGCGGTCCTGACGACGGCATGGGTTGGGTCGAATCTGCGACATGAGCAGGGCCGGTCCTCTTATGGTGAGGGCGTGACTATTCCTCTGGGTGCGCCAATGCTCCCCGGAGGTGTGTCCACGCTCGGCATCTTGCTCGCCGCCGGTGGCGGCAGCAGGTACGGGCAGCCGAAGATCCTGGCCGAAGACGGACGTTGGCTGCGGGACTCGGTGCGCACTCTCCTCGACGGCGGGTGCGACCACGTCCTCGTGGTGTATGGCGCCGCGGAGGCCGACCTGCCGGTCGGCTGTTCGGGCGTCTACAACCCGCAGTGGTCCTCCGGGCTGGCCTCGTCCTTGCGGGCGGGGCTCCTGGCCGCGGACGCCACGTCGGCGCGTACGGCCGTCCTGCTTCTGGTCGATCTGCCGGACATCACGGCACCCGTGATCGCACGGGTGCTGCGGGCGACGCCCCCCACAGGCCTCGCCCGCGCGTCCTACGCGGGGGTGCCCGGGCACCCTGTCGCGGCCGCCCGACCCCACTGGCGTCCCATCGCGGACGCCGTCCACGGGGACCGGGGCGCGAATGCCTACTTGAAGGCGCGCGACGACGTGACCGTGGTGCCCTGCGACGACTTGGCGACGGGTCAGGATCACGATTACCCCGCCGAGTCACCGCACCGTCAGGGGGTGGCGTGAAATGGTCTGCGTCATCTCCTCGGTCACGGCGACGCGACGGTGCAACCCCCACGGGCCCTCGTGGCCTCGCGTTCCCGCCCCGCGGGGCTCCGCGCGATCCAGAGGGCAATCCCCTGTTTCATCCCCCGTCCGGTCCACCACGCGAGACGCGCGGTGTGACCAATCTGGCACGGTCAGGCCCGCCGCTGGCTCCGTTCGGGCCTCCAAAGCGAGGCTGACGTGCTCTAATGACTTTAGCCAGGGTTTTATTCCTGACGGCGAGAGTCACATTATCGCTGGCAAGAGTCCAGCGTCGCTCACCGAGGAGTGCGCATGTCCACCAAACCTGTAGCCGCGGACGTCGCGGCTCGCCCCGAAGACGAGATGCTCCCACCTGCTGGACTCGTCGGCTTCGGTCTCCAGCACATCTTGTCGATGTTCGGCGGGGTCATCGCCGTCCCGATCATCGTCGCCGGCGCTGCCGGCCTGAACCCGTCCGAGCAGGCGCTGCTGATCTCCTGCAGCCTGTTCATCAGCGGTGTCGCGACGGTCCTCCAGTCGGTCGGGGTGCCCTTCTTCGGCTCCCAGCTCCCGCTGGTGCAGGGCATCTCGTTCGCCTCGGTCGCCACGCTGACCACGATCATCCGCAGCGCGGAGGACGGGCGCGCCGGCCTGCAGACCGCCTACGGCGCCTGCATCGTCGCCGGCGTGGTCGCGCTGATCATCGTCCCGTTCTTCGCGCAGGTCATCCGGTTCTTCCCGCACGTCGTCACCGGTTCGATCATCACGGTCATCGGTCTGTCGCTGATGCCGGTCGCCGGCCGCTGGATCACCGGTAACCCGACGATCATGCAGAACGGTCAGGCGGTCCCGAACCCGGGCTTCGGCGACATGGGCAACGTGGCCCTCGCGATGGCGACACTCGCGATCTGCATGATCTTCAACCGGATCAAGAGGCTCGCCCGGATGTCCATCCTGTTGGCCCTGGTGGCCGGCACGATCATCTCGCTGTTCACCGGCCAGGCGAAGCCGTTCGTCGCCGCCAGCCCGGTCGCGATCCCGCTCCCGCTGCAGTTCGGGGCCCCGATCTTCGCCGGCGCCGCCATCGTGAGCATGCTCATCGTGATGATCGTCATCATGGTGGAGACCACCGCCGACATCATCGCCGTCGGTGAGGTCGTCGGCACCCCCACGCCCGCCAAGCGCGTGGCCGACGGTCTGCGGGCAGACATGCTGAGCTCGGTCGTCGCTCCGATCTTCAACACCTTCCCGGCCACGGCCTTCGCGCAGAACGTCGGCCTGATCGCCCTGTCCGGCGTCAAGAGTCGCTGGGTCGTCGCCACCGGCGGTGGCATCCTCGCGATCCTCGGTCTGTCCCCGTGGCTCGCCGCGGTCATCAACGTGATCCCGTCGGCCGTCCTCGGTGGCGTCGGCATCGCCCTGTTCGGCTCGGTCGCCGCCGCTGGTATCCGCTCGCTGTCTCAGGTCAACTACGAGGGCAACAACAACATGGTCATCGTCGCGGTCTCGATCGCGTTCGGTGTCCTGCCGGTCGTCGTGCCTGGGTTCTGGGGCAGGTTCCCGGACTGGTTCCACGTGATCATGGAGTCCGGCATCAGCGCCGCCGCGCTCGTGGCGTTCACGCTGAACATCTTCTTCAACATCATCGGCAAGAACTCCGAGGTCGTGCCGCTGCAAGCCCGGGTGCCCCAGCACGACGGGGACGCCCACCACTGACCCCAGTTTCCTCCCGCGTACGACTCACTGATCCAGGAAGGAGCATCTCGTGGGTGACATGATGCGCCCGCTCTCGTTCGACCACCTCATGGGGTGGGCACTGACGGAGCTGGCCCAGGACGACGCGATTTTCGGCTGCCGCCGGGAGCACTTCTGGCGCCCATCGGGGAAGGTGTTCACCAACCCGTTCGGTGACCGACTGTCCTCCCCGGTGGGTCCGGCCGCCGGCCCGCAGACGCAGCTGGCGAACAACATCATCGTGGCCTACCTCGCCGGTAGCCGGTTCATGGAGCTCAAGACCGTCCAGAAGATGGATGGCGAGGAGATTCGTGAGGCCGTCCCGAAGCCGTGCATCGAGGCGACCGATGAGGGCTACAACTGCGAGTGGTCCACCGAGCTCACGGTGCCCCAGGCATTCGATGAGTACCTCAAGGCCTACTTCGCCGTGGCGGTCCTGGCCAAGGAGCTCGAGCTCGGCACGATCGAGGACCTGGCCTTCAACATCTCGGTCGGTTACGACCTGGAGGGTGTGAAGGGCGAAAAGGTCGACACCTATCTGGAGGGCATGAAGGACGCGTCCGGCACTGCCATCTGGAAGGAGTGCTACGCCTGGGTCGAGGCGAACCTGGACAAGTTCTCCAAGTTCACGCGCGAGGATCTGGAAAAGCTCAGCCCCAAGGTCACGAACTCCTGCACCCTGTCGACGCTGCACGGGTGCCCGGCGGACGAGATCGAGAAGATCGCCAGCTACCTGCTGGACGAGAAGGGCTTCAACACCTTCGTCAAGTGCAACCCGACGATGCTCGGATACGAGCACGCGCGGTCCGCGCTGGACAAGATGGGCTTCGACTACATCCAGTTCGACGACCACCACTTCAAGGCCGACCTGCAGTTCGAGGACGCCGTCCCGATGTTCGAGCGGCTGACCGAGCTGGCCAAGAAGAACGACCTGAAGTTCGGTGTGAAGCTCACCAACACCTTCCCGGTGCAGGTGGCCGCGGGCGAGCTGCCCAGCGAAGAGATGTACATGTCCGGGCGCAGCCTGTACATCCTGGCTCTCTCGCTGGCGCAGAAGCTCTCCCACCCGTTCAACGGGACGCTGCCGATCTCGTTCTCCGGCGGCATCGACGCCTTCAACATCCAGGAGGTCCTCAACACCGGCATCCAGCCGATCACCGTCGCGACCACCATCCTCAAGCCGGGTGGCGCGATGCGGTTCAACCAGCTGTCGGACAAGGCCGTCGAGGTCGCGACCGATTACAACGGCATTGATGTCGCCAAGCTGGACCAGGCCGTCGAGGACATGTTCAACGACGAGCGGTTCCACAAGCGTTACCGCGAGAAGATCCGCTCCCGGAAGACGAGCTCCGCCCTGCCCCTCACGGACTGCTACAAGGCGCCCTGTGAGGACGGCGGCTGCCCGATCAACCAGCAGATCCCGGAGTACCTGAAGGCGACCGCGGCCGGCGAGTTCGAGCGCGCGTTCGACATCATTGCTCTGGACAACACCTCGCCGACCGTCACCGGCGTCCTCTGCTCGGAGCAGTGCCGCGATCACTGCACGCGCCTGGACTACGACAAGTCGATCGACATGCGCGGTGTGAAGCTGGTCGCTTCGGACAACGCCCAGGACGCCTACATCGCGCGGACCAAGGCTCCCGAGCTCGCCACGGACAAGAAGGTCGCCATCATCGGCGCCGGCCCCGGTGGCCTCGCTGCGGCGGTCTTCCTGCGCCGCAACGGGATGGACGTCGAGGTCTTCGAGAAGCTCGACGGCCCGATGGGAATCGTGAAGTACATCATTCCCAAGTTCCGCATCAGCCGTGAGCAGATCGACCGCGACTACCAGCTCGCGACCTCGCTCGGCGTCACGTTCCACTTCAACTGCGACCCCAACTACAACCTCGAAGAGCTGCGCAAGACGTTCTCGCACGTCATCGTGGCGACCGGGTCGTGGGGCCGCGGGATGAACCCGGTCTCCGAGGGTCAGGAGAACATCGTCGACGCGCTGGACTTCCTCTGGAAGACCCAGAACGAGGAGGGCCACACCTTCGGCAAGCGCGTCGGGGTCGTCGGAGCGGGCGACGTCGCGATGGACTGCGTGCGGACCGCCGCCCGCTGGCCGGGCGTCGAGGTGGCGGAGCTGGTCTACCGGCGCACCGAGCCGTTCATGCCGGCCACCCAGCACGAGGTCAACACGGTCCGGGCCGAGGGCCTGACGATCTACGAGCTCCTGGCTCCGAAGTCGTATGACGGCGAGACGCTCACGTGCGAGGAGATGACCCTCGGGGACGTCGATGCCAGCGGTCGGCGCTCCGTCAAGGGCACTGGCACCACGGTCGAGATGAAGTTCGACACGGTGGTCGGCGCCACGGGTGCGACGGTTCAGACCGAGCCGTACGAGCGCAACGGCATCAAGCTGGACGGCCGCGGCAAGCCGGTCCTGGACCGCAACTTCCAGTGCTCCGTTGACGGTTGCTTCGTCATCGGTGACGGCCGCCAGGGCCCGGCGACGGTGGTCGAGGCCATCGGTGACGCCAAGGTCGCCTGCAAGGCGATCCTGGAGTCGGTCGGCATCACGCCGGACTACGCCGAGCCCCACCCGACGGTGCACCAGGACCCGAAGCCGATCTACCAGCACCGGGCCCTGATGATCGCGGAGATCAACGGCAAGGACGAGGGCGACCGCTGCCTCACCTGCCAGGACATCTGCGAGATCTGCAC
>CAKUSI010000061.1 GCA_934678955.1 uncultured Austwickia sp.
CCGATGGACCTGGTCTTCCACGGCGGCTCGGGCTCGCTGCCGCAGGAGATCTCGGACGCGGTCGACTACGGCGTCGTCAAGATGAACGTCGATACCGACACGCAGTATGCGTTCACCCGCCCCGTCGTCGACTGGATGATGACGAACTACGAGGGCGTCCTGAAGGTCGACGGCGAGGTCGGCAACAAGAAGCAGTACGACCCGCGCGCCTGGGGCAAGGCCGCCGAGGAGCACATGGCCAAGCGCGTCGTCCAGGCCTGCGAGGACCTGCGGTCCGCCGGCACCCACGTCTGAGCTGATCACCCGCCCATCGGAGCCCCGCCCCTGCACCCGCAGGGGCGGGGCTCCGCGGCTTTCACGCAGTCCGGCGGCCCGCCCGCGCAGCCTGATCGGCTGGACGAGGCTCGGTTCCTACACGAGGTGCTTGAGCAGGAGGCTCTTCTTCTCGCCGAGCTCGGCGGTCTGACCCAGGAAGAGCTCGGCGCAGGCGAGCGCGTCGACCAGCGCGTCGTGGGCCGGGTAGAGGGGGAGGCCATACCTCTCCCTGGCCGCCCATAGCCGCAGGGCCCCCTGCGGGATGTCACCGGTCAGGGACTCGGCGCTCACGAGGCGGCGCTGGAGTTCCAGCGTGTCGAGGGCGTAGAGCGGCAGGGGGTGTCCGAAGGCCCGCTCGCAGGCCACCGACAGGAACCGGGTCTCGATCATCGCGAAGTGCACGAGCATCAGCCGTCCCGAGAGGGCCTCCAGGACGCGGGTGATCGCATACTCCTCGCTCTCACCGCCGTTGACGACGTCGTCGGTGAGGCCGTGCAGCACCGCGCTGTCGCCGACGCCGGACTTCCCGTTGGGGCGCACGAGGATGTGCTCCGCGCCGGAGAGGCGGATCGTCGTCCCGTCGACCGGGACGAACCCGACGCTGAGGATCTCGTCCTTGGCGGGGTCCAGCCCGGTGGTCTCGATGTCGAGGGCGAGCAACCGTAGGTCGCCGACCGGTGTCGCCCGGCTCGGCCATTCGTGGGAGAGGAACTCCCGCAGGGGCCCTTCCGGCGCGGTGGCCAGGGCCTTCTCGCGGCGGCTCTTGGGCCGCCAGAAGCTCACGCCGACCCCCGGTGCGCCCGTGCGCCGCAGGTCGTCGTGGGCTCGTGGAGGGCGAGCCCGCCTCGCCGGCCCGTCATCGCATGAACGGGACGGCGTGGAGTTGGGACAGGGTGCGCTGCGCACGCGACACGATCGCGAACGCCTCGCGCAGGTGCCGCCGCTCGAATTCGCTCAGCGAGTCCGGCGCGACGTAGTTGTCCGGCTCCTGGCCGGAGCGCACCTGCTGGGACTGGTGCCGTAGGCGCACGTACGAGAGGAACTCGAACGCGTCGCGCAGGTCCTCGCCTCGGCTTCGGTCCATCGCCCCGGTCGAGATCGCCTCTTCGAGGCGGGCGCGGGTGTTGATCTGGCGGGAGCCGTGGGTGAGCGCCATGACGCGGCCGATCTCGACGACCGCCCGCACCCCGCCGGCCTTGATGTCGAAGGTGTCGCGGTGCCGTCCGTGCTTCTCCACGACGAGCCCCCGGAAGAATCCGATGGGCGGCTCGTCGTTGACCGCGACCTTGGTCATGTGGCCGAGGAACAGCCGGGACTGCGGCGTGACCGAACTCGTGAACTGTTGCACCTCCTCGTAGAGGTGGCTCGCCCCGTGGACCGGGCGCATGTCGAAGAAGATGCTCGCCTGCAGCGTGGCTTCGGCCGTCGGACGGGTGATCCACTCGTCGAAGTACTGCAGCCACACCCGCAGCGGTTGGCGCCACCGATCGTTGGTCGCCATCACGTCGCCAGGGCAGTACGGGTAGCCGCACTCGACCAGGGCGTCGCTCACGAACGTGGCGAGGTCGCGGAAGTAGGCGCCGTGCGCCGCCTCGTCGTACGAGTTGTCGAGGATCAGGGCATTGTCCTGGTCGGCGGCCAGCGCCTGCTCACAGCGGGCGCGCGAGCCCATCACCACCCACGCGTACGGGACAGGGGGTGGGCCAAGACGCTCCTCGGCCAGCTCGATGAGCCGGCGATCGACCCGGTCGCCGACCGCGGTGACGATGCGCTGGATGTCGTCCGCGGTGCCGTCCTGGCGGACCAACGCCTCCACGATCCGGGACAGCTTGCGGGCGGCGGTGGCGACCCCCTCGACGGTCTTCTGGCGCCGGATGTCGCGGGTGATGAACAGGGGGTTCGACTGCTCCAGCCGGATCGCGTCGTTGGTGGTGATCATGCCGATGGGGCGGCCGGCCTCCATGATCGGCAGGTGGTGGATCCCGCGCCCCACCATGTCGATGATCAGCTCGAACACGGGCGCGTCGGCCCGGGCGGTGACCGGCTCGCCGCTCATGATCGTGCTCACCGGCTCCGCGGTGTCCAGGCCGGCCGCCACGACGCGGGTGCGCAGGTCGCGGTCGGTGACGATCCCCTCGACCCGATCGCCGTCGAGGACCAGCACGGACGAGACCCCCTCGGTGGACATCACACCGGCGGTGTCGCGGATGGAGGTGTCGCGCGAGACCCAGATGGGTGGGCGAGTCGCGAGATCCCTCGCCTGCGCCTTGAGGATCGCGCTCCCGGTCTCGGACAGCTGCATCTCGGCGACCGCGTCGCGCAGTCGGTTGGCCCGCTGCGTGTCGAAGAAACGCGCGAACGCCGGGTGGTTGCGGGACAGCTCGTGGAAGGTGTCCGCCTCCATCACGAGGAGCAGGCAGTCCTCGATGGCCCGCACGTCGAAACGCGACGGGTTGCCTCGGACGAGCGTGGTGGAGCCGAAGCACGTCCCGATGCCGCCGCGGTCCACGAGCCGGCCTTCCTGGTTGAACACGTCGACGGCGCCGGACCGGACGACGTACAGGTGGTGATTGTCGCGACCCGTCTCCATGATCGCCGTACGACGGCGCGCGTACTTCATCGTCAGCTGCCGCGGCAGGGTGTCCAGCTCGGACGGCGGCAACTCGTCGAAGGGCGCGACTCCCGCCAGAAAGGTTCTGATCTCAGCGAGTTCGATGTCCTCGGCCATGGCCGTCCTCCTGTCGTCGCGGCCTGCGAGCGCGCGTCCCCGTCATCATCCAGCAGGGACACCGCGTGACGTACCCCTTGAGCCGGCAGGGGTACGCCGCGCGGTGTCGACGGTCGGCGGACTGACGAGGCTCAGTGCTTCATGACCTCGATGTTGGCGCCCGCGCCCGTGAGGGAGCGCACCTCCATCTCGGCGAACTTGGCCTCGTTGCGCTCCTTGCTGGTCACCGAGCCCAGCCACCCGAGGAAGAAGGCCAGCGGGATCGAGATGATCCCCGGGTTCTCCAGCGGGAACCAGTGGAAGTCGATGGCCGGGTTGGTGATCATCGACAGTGACTTGCCGGAGGCGTCGACCTTGCCCGACATGACCGGGCTGAAGATGATCAGGCCGAGCGCGCTGATCAGGCCGCCGTAGATGCTCCACAGGGCGCCGCGGGTGGTGAAGCCCTTCCAGAACAGCGAGTACAGGATCGTGGGCAGGTTCGCGCTCGCGGCGACGGCGAAGGCGAGCGCGACGAGGAAGGCGATGTTCTGGCCGTACGCCAGGATGCCCCCGAGGATCGCGACGACGCCGATCAGCAGGGCGGCGTTGCGGGCCACCTTGACCTCCTGCTCGGGCGTGCAGTCGCCTCGCTTGATGACCTCCTTGTAGAGGTCGTGCGCGAACGTGGCGCTGGAGGCGATCGTGAGGCCCGCCACCACGGCGAGGATCGTCGCGAACGCGATGCCGGAGACGATGGCGAGCAGCACGGATCCGCCGAGTTCGTAGGCCAGCAGCGGGGCGGCCGAGTTGGCCGCGCCGGGGGCGGCGGAGATCGCCTGTGGGCCGACGAGCGCGCCGGCGCCGAAGCCGACGACCAGCGTCAGCAGGTAGAAGCCGCCGATCAGCCAGATCGCCCACTCCACCGACTTGCGGGCTTGCTGGGCCGTGGGGACGGTGTAGAAGCGGATCAGCACGTGCGGCAGGCCCGCCGTGCCGAGGACCAGAGCCATCGAGAGCGAGATGAAGTCGATCTTCGTGGTGTCGTTGATGCCGTATTTCAGCCCGGGGTTGATGAGCTTCTCCCCGCCCGCGCCCTTGGCGTCGATCGCACCCTGGAACAGGGACGACAGGTTGAAGCCGAACTTGGCCAGCACCCAGACGGTGATGAGGAACGTGGCGGCGATGAGCAGGACGGCCTTGATGATCTGCACCCAGGTGGTGCCCTTCATGCCGCCGATCATGACGTAGCCGACCATGACCGCGCCGACGATCGCGATGACCAGGTACTGCGCGGATTGCGAGCTGATGCCGAGGAGCAGGGACACCAGCCCGCCCGCGCCGGCCATCTGCGCGAGGAGGTAGAAGAACGACACCGCGAGGCTGGAGGTGGCGGCGGCGATGCGCACCGGGCGCTGGCGTAGCCGGAAGGACAGCACGTCGGCCATCGTGTACCGACCCGTGTTGCGCATCAGCTCGGCGGTGAGCAGGAGGGCGACCAGCCAGGCCACCAGGAATCCGATCGAGTAGAGGAAGCCGTCGTAGCCCTGGAGAGCGATCGCGCCCGCGATCCCGAGGAAGGAGGCCGCCGATAGGTAGTCGCCGGCGATGGCCAGGCCGTTCTGCCGACCGGAGAACGCCGCGCCGCCCGTGTAGTACTGGGCCGCCGTCTTCTTGCCCGCGGCGACCTTGATGACGACCGTGAGCGTGACCACCACGAACACCACGAAGATCGCGATGTTCAGCAGTGGATTACCCACCTCGAGCGCGGCGGCAGCCGGCAAGAATCCGCGGTTCATCGGAGGCCCTCCATCTGCTCACGGATTGCCGTAGACCGCGGGTCCAGAACCCTGCTGGCCCACCGGACATACGCGATCGTGATCCCGAAGGTCGTGACGAACTGGAGGAATCCGAGGATCAGACCGACGTTGACCAGCCCGACGACGCGCTGGGACATGAAGCCCGGGGCGTAGGCGGCCAAGAACACGTAGAGGAAGTACCAGACCAGGAAGAACGCGGTCATGGGGAAGACGAAGCGCCGGAATCGCGACCGGAGGTCCGCGAACTGGGGCGTCGCCTGGATCCGTTGGTAGTCGGTCAAACCCCCTTCCGTCGAACTCTGGGGTGATGGTGTGGGATCGCTCATGGACACCTCATTCATGGTCGGTCAGGGGTAACCTGCGTGGTCGAGTCGGCACAAGAGTGTGATGTGCAGCACAGTCAATGATCAATAGTAGGTAAGGCCAGGCCTGCAACCGGTATCTCCGCCGGGCGGGCGCGGCGCGCGCCGTACGGCGCGTCTCGCCGAGCTGAACGGTCGTCTCGTTGTCAGGTTCGGCCCGTTTCGTCCTGTCGCGTCTGCCGGAGGTCGTCTTCGCGCGTTCGGCGGCGCGGGTAGACTCGGGCGGTACGAGCCCACACGTACGAGGTGGGCTCGAGTCATGTCCGCAGGGCTGGGCGCGAACGTGGAACACAGCGGTATGCGTGACGAGGAACAAGCGAGGGAAGGTGGTCGCCGATGCCGGCGATCGTGCTGGTCGGCGCCCAGTGGGGCGACGAGGGCAAGGGCAAGGCCACGGATCTGCTGGGCAGCCGGGTCGACTACGTCGTCAAGTTCAACGGCGGCAACAACGCCGGGCACACCGTGGTGGTGGGCGGCGAGACCTACGCGCTGCATCTCCTGCCCAGCGGGATCCTGACGCCCGGGGTCACCCCGATCATCGGCAACGGCGTGGTCATCGACCCGGAGGTCCTCTTCGCGGAGCTGGACGCGCTGCAGGCGCGCGGCGTCGACGTGAGCCGGCTCAAGGTCAGCGCCAACGCGCACCTGATCCCCTCGTACAACATCGAGGTCGACAAGGTCCGCGAGCGCTTCCTCGGCAAGCGCAAGCTCGGGACGACCGGCCGGGGGATCGGCCCCACCTACGCGGACAAGATGAACCGCATCGGCATCCGCGTCCAGGACCTCTTCGACCCCTCGATCTTGCGCCAGAAGGTCGAGGCCGCTCTGGACGAGAAGAACCACCAGCTCGTCAAGATCTTCAACCGCCGGGCCATCGACACCGACGCGGTCGCCGATGAACTCCTGAGTTATGCGGACCGGCTCTGGCCGATGGTGGTCGACACCGGGCTGGAGATCGACCGGGCGCTGGATGCCGGCAAGACGGTCCTGTTCGAGGCCGGCCAGGCGACGATGCTCGACGTCGACCACGGCACCTACCCCTACGTCACGTCCTCCTCGTGTGTCGCCGCCGGCGCCTGCACCGGCTCGGGGATCGCGCCGACGCGGGTGGACCGGGTGGTCGCGGTGCACAAGGCGTACACGACCCGCGTCGGGTCCGGGCCGTTCCCCACGGAGTTGCTCGACTCCTGGGGGCAGCAGCTGCGGGATCGCGGGTTCGAGTTCGGCACGACCACGGGGCGGCCTCGCCGCTGCGGCTGGGCCGATACCGTGGTGGCCCGCTACGCGACCCGGGTCAACGGGGTCACGGACTACGTGCTGACCAAGCTGGACGTGCTGACGGGGATCGAACGGATTCCGGTGTGCGTGGCGTACGACGTCAACGGGACGCGGCACGACGAGATGCCGGTGAACCAGTCCGACTTCCACCACGCCGCACCCGTCTACGAAGAGCTGCCGGGCTGGTCCCAGGACATCACGGGCGCGCGTTCGTTCGCGGACCTGCCGGAGAACGCGCAGGCGTACATCGAGCGGCTGGAGGAGCTGATGGGCGCGCGGATCTCCGTCATCGGTGTCGGGCCCGGCCGCGACGAGGTGATCGTGCGGCACGACATCCTGGGTGAGGACTGACCGGTCGGCACTGACCGGCCGGCCGAGGATGCCGGTCGAGGGAAGGAGCGGGGCGTGGGCGCGCAGGCGCACGACTGGGTGACGCGGATGGCCGACGAGGTGATCGCGGCGGCCGACGCCCGTGATCAGGCCGCGGGTCGGAGCCCGGGCGAGCGGGCGATCGTGTGCGCGTCCGGGCTGTCGCCCTCGGGACCGATCCACCTGGGCAACCTGCGGGAGGTCATGACCCCGCACCTCGTCGCGGACGAGATCCGGCGGCGCGGCCGGGCCGTGGACCACCTGCTGAGTTGGGACGACTACGACCGCTACCGCAAGGTCCCGCAGGGGGTCGAGGGGATCGACGAGAGCTGGGCGGAGCACATCGGCAAGCCGCTGTCCTCGGTGCCGCCGCCCCGGGGGTCGTCGTACCCGTCGTGGGCCGAGCACTTCAAGGCCGCGATGGTGGCGTCGCTGGACGCGCTGGGGGTGCGGGTCCGCGGGATCAGCCAGACGGAGATGTACGGATCGGGCGCGTACCGTGACCCCGTCCTGACCGCGATGCGCGACCGGGCGAGCATCGACGAGATCCTGGGCCGGTACCGCACCAAGAAGGAACCGGCGGCCGCCGGATCGGTTGACGCGGCCATGAGCGACGAGGAACTCGCCGCCATCGAAGGTTCAGGAGCAGCTTCTGAGGACGATGGCAATCGATGGTCGTCTGGCGACTACTACCCGTACCGGCCCTACTGCGACGCGTGCGAGCGCGACACCACGGTGGTGATCGGGTACGACGACTCGACCACCACTCTCACGTACGTCTGCGAGTGCGGCCATGAGGGCAGGCTCGACCTCTCACGGGAAAACCGTGGCAAGCTCGTGTGGAAGGTCGACTGGCCGATGCGCTGGGCCTTCGAGGGCGTCGACTTCGAGCCGAGCGGGGTCGACCACTCCAGCCCGGGGTCGAGTTACGTCGTCGGCGGGCAACTCGTGGGCCCGGTGTTCGGGGGGTGGCAGCCGATCGGTCCCATGTATGCCTTCGTCGGCATCGCCGGGATGGCGAAGATGAGCTCCTCCAAGGGCGGTGTGCCGACCCCGGCGGATGCGCTGGAGATCATGGAGCCGCAGGTGCTGCGCTGGCTGTACGCCCGGCGCCGACCCAACCAGTCGTTCACGGTGGCGTTCAACCACGACATCCACCGGCTCTACGACGAATGGGACGCCCTCCTGCGCAAGGTCCGTTCCGGCAGGGGGCAGCCCGGCGACGAGCTGATGGTGGCGCGCTCGGTGCGCACGGCCGACGCGGAGCTGCCGAGCACGCCGGTGCCGGTGCCCTACCGGGCGCTGTGCTCGGTGGTCGACCTGACGGGCGGCGTCGAGGCCCAGCAGCTCCGCATCCTGACCTCGATGGACGCGGCGGTGTCGTCGCTGGACGATGCCCGGCCGCGCCTGGACAAGGCCGCGCGGTGGATGGCCACCCAGGCGGACCCGGAGGACCGGACGGCGTTGCGGGAAGCCCCCGATGCCGTGTTGCTCGGCTCGCTGGAAGCCCACCAGCGCGAGGGGTTGGCGATGCTGGCCACGGAGCTGGAGGGGGACTGGAGCCTGGACGGGTTGACCGCCCTCGTGTATGGGATCCCCAAGCGGCAGGCGGGCTTCGACGTCGCCGAGAAGAAGCTTCCGCCGGAGGTGAAGGCCGACCAGCGGGCGTTCTTCGCGCTCATCTACCGACTGCTGCTGGGCTCGGACACCGGCCCCCGCATCCCGACGCTGCTGCTCTGCGCCGGCCCGGAGCGGGTCCGGGCGCTGCTGGGGCACTGACCTCGAGGGCGGATGCATAGCCGCTGAAGCGGGCACGCGTGGGCCCACCTCGATGGGCGGGTGGCCCATCAGCGGTCCGGGGTGACGGATCGCGACCCGGTTTCGCGGATGGCGGCCCGGTTTCGCGGGTGGGTGTCCGTGGTGCACGGGGTCGCATCGGCAGAGGCGGTGTCTCATCCGCGCCGGCGGGTCGGTGTCCGTGTGGCGGATAGTCCGCATCTCGCCTGACGAGCCGTTTCCGCACCCGGCGGCGTTCGGCTCGAGCGCCGTCAGCCGGTGGCGGCCGGGCCGACCCGCAGGACGTGCATCCGGTGCGCCGCCCGGGTCAGCGCCACGTAGAGCACCCGGACGCCGCCCGGAGACTCGGCCGCGATCTCGTCGGGATCCACGACCACGCAGGCGTCGTACTCGAGACCCTTGACGCTCAACGGGTCCAACAGGGCGACGCGCTCGCCGGGGACCTGCGCGAGGGCGCCGGCCCAGCGGGCGGGCGTGATCACGCCAATCGCGCCGTCCACCTCCTCGGCCAGGGCCGCGACCGCGGTGTTCACGGCGGCCACCACGGAGTCGGAGTCCGCCGGCACCACGACCTCCAGCGGGTCGACGCCGGTCTCGCGGACCGCTTCGGGCAGGTCGGCATCGGGCACTTCCGCCGCGACCACGCGCGCCGCGTACTCGAAGATCTCACGGGCGTTGCGGTAGTTGGTCGCGAGGTGGAAGGTCTGCCGCGGCTTGCCGCCGAACGCCTCGTCGCGGGCCAGCACCGCTTCGTCGCGATCCGGCCAGGACGCCTGGGCCGCGTCTCCCACGACGGTCCACGACGCTCGCCGGCCGCGGCGACCCAGCATCCGCCACTGCATGGGTGAGACGTCCTGCGCCTCGTCGACGAGGATGTGGGCATACTCCCCGGGGCGATCGAGCCTGCCGCGCAGCAGCGCTTCCCTGGCCTCGGTGCCGGCCGGCACGGCGGTCAGCCCGGCCGGAACCTGCGGCGCGGTGGCGCGCAGCTGACCGGCGGCCACGGCTTCGGCCTCCGCGTCCTCCAGGAGCTCGATCTCATAGAACCCGCGCTCCACCGTCGCCTCCGGCACGATGCCGAGCCGCACAGAGAGCTCGTCCACCAGCGCCACGTCGGCCACGGACCAGGTGCCGCGGTCGAGGGCCGCCGCATACGAGGCGGCGAGGGCATCGGCCTGCTCTCCCGTGAGCAGCCCCTGACCGTAGCGGCGAGCCCGCTGCGGGTCCGCCAGCCAGAGCAGGACCTCGCGGGGGTCGATCGGACGCCACCACTCCTCGCAGAAGCGGTCCACCTCCAGGTGCTCGGCGAACGCCTCCAGGAAGTCCTCGCGCTCGCCCTCCCCGGGCGGCGTCGACGCCGAGTCACAGATGCGGGCCCAGGCGGCCGCCGTCAGCTCGGCGCGCATGGCCGCGGCCGAATCGTTGCGGCGCCGGGAGCGCAGCACGGTGCGGCGGCACCGGTCGAGGTCGCGGTGCGTCAGGTGCAGGGGCCGGCCGTCGACCATGATGCGCAGCGCGTCCGGCGAGCCCGGGATGGCGTCGCGCGCGGCGCGGGACAGCACGGTACGCATCGTCAGTGAGCCCTTCACCGCCGCCACGGCGGGCGGGTCCACCCGGGTGGCCGTGATGGCGTCGACGACGTCGCCGATCGAGCGCAGCGTGACGGCTTCCTCGCCGAGGGAGGGCAGGACGCGCTCGATGTATGCGGTGTAGGCCGCCGACGGGCCGACGACCAGCACCCCGCCCCTCTCGAAGCGGTGGCGGTTCGAATAGAGCAGGAAGGCCGCGCGGTGGAGCGCCACCACGGTCTTGCCGGTCCCGGGACCGCCGGTGAGCTCGACGATCCCTCGCGCGTCGGCACGGATCGCCTCGTCCTGGTGGGCCTGGATCGTCGCGACGATGTCGCGCATCCGCCCCGAACGGCTCCGGGCGAGGGCCGCGAGCAGGGCACCCTCGCCGAGCACCACGAGATCCTGCGGCGCCTCCGCCACCATCAGGTCGTCCTCGGCGCCGATCACCTCCTGACCGCGGCAACGCAGCACCCGGCGCCGCACGACGCCGTGGGGTTGCACCGGGGTGGCCTGGTAGAAGGCCGCCGCCGCGGGGGCCCGCCAGTCGATCACCAGCGGCTCGTAGTCCTCGTCGCGGACGCCCAACCTGCCGATGTAGCGCACCTCGCGGGCACCGTCGCCGCCGGCTGCAGCCTCGGCCAGGTCGAGTCGGCCGAAGACCAACCCCTCGTGCTCGCGGTCCAAGGCCGCGCGTCGCCGCGCGGCCCGATAGACCAGGGCGTCCCTCTCGAACAGCCCCGTCATCTCCTCGTCGCGGACGTCCCCGGTGCGGTCAGTGCGGCCGCGCGCCAATCCGTCGGCCGCGACCAGTTCGGCGCGCCGCGCCGCGGCGTCCAGGGCGTCGTAGACCCGGTCCACGTGGACCTGCTCGGCGGCGAGCTCGTGGCGCAGCACGTCCTGTGGATGGGGTGCTGCGCCTCGGCGCACCGCCGTTCCCCGGCCGCTGGGCTCCACCGGCGTTCGTCTCCGTCCTGCATCTCGTGACCACATCGCGTGACCCGCGCATCGCTGGTCGCGCGGACACAAGTGCCACAGTTTACCGGGGCGCGGCGCGGGACCGATCCAGCCGGTCGGACCCGCACCTCAGACCGGGTCCGTCGGACCTGTCCGGTCGACCGGCCTGTCAGACCCAGCCGCGGTGGGCCGCGATGACGCCGGCCTGGAACCGGGTCGTGGCGCCACAGGTGCGCAGGAGTGCTTGCACCCGCCGTTCGACCGTTCGTCGGGAAAGGCCGGTCTGCGCGGCGATCCTGGCGTCGCCGGCGCCGGCGGCGAGCAACGTGAGGATGTGCTGGCTCTCGGGATCCAGCACGTCGGTGCGGTCCACCATCTCCGTGCCCGTTTCCCATTGCGTCTCGGCAAGGCGCGCGAGCGCGGCCAGGCTGCGCGGTTCCGAGATGAGCAGGGAACCGGCCCCGGAGCTGTCGATGCTCGTGAAGTCGAGGACCGCACCCACGTCGTCCACGATCACCACCGACGCCGCGACGCCGCGGACGAACCGTGTCTCCTCGCCCGCCTCCCGGCGGGCCTCGATGACCGCGTAGGCCTGGGGAAAGTCCAGCACGCGGGTGTCGTACGCGGCGCGCAACCGCACGCCCCGGCCCGTGATGGCGCGGGTTTTCGTCCGGTGGCTCTCGATGTCGAGCGCGAAGAAGTGAGCGTTGCGAGGCGAGGGGTCGCGCAGGACGACCACGTCGTGGCGGGCGCGGTCCACGAGTGCGCGCGTCGCCGCGCCGACGTCGGCGACGCAGTCGAGCACCTCGTGCCCGAGCAGAAGCTGATCGAGCTCGGCGCCACCGTCCAGACCCAGGCGCGAGAGCACGCGAGGGCCGCGGGTCGGCGGGTGCCGCGGGTCCGTCGCCGTGCTCAGGTCCGGCATTCTCTCCCCTGTCTGGAGTTCGTCCGTCTGGAGTTCGTTCGTCTGGAGTTCGTCTGTCTGGAGTTCGTCGCAATCCCTGGGCGGCATCCCTCGGCGGCGCCGTTGCAGGGCGACACGGTCAGTCGACTGTCAGCGAAGAAGTCTGGCGTGCACGGCAGTTCGAGGGAAGGCCCGTGATCTGCGACTCGCCGCGCGCCCTTTACGCGGCTCGTCATATTTGTCAGGCTGGAGGGAGTCGTCCGTGCGCGGACGACCTACGCCGGTCCGAACTACCCCCAGGCGGACCGGGGCTGCGGGCGCCCTCGGGGAGGCACCCCCCTGTTCTTCGAGGGCGCTCGCGGCGATCAGAAGTCGGTCCCGGTCGCCCGCTAGGGTGGGCGCGTGAAGGTCCTCGTGCTCGGATCCGGCGCCCGCGAACACGCACTGATCACCGCGCTCTGTCGCGACCCCGAGGTGAGCGCGATCTATGCGGCACCGGGCAACCCCGGGATGGCCGGCGTGGCCGAGTGCCTCCATGTCGATCCTCTGGACGGTCCCGCGGTCGGCGACCTCGCGGCGTCGGTGGCCGCCGACCTCGTCGTCATCGGTCCGGAGGCGCCCCTGGTGGCGGGCGTGGCCGACGTCGTCCGCGAACGGGGCATCGCCTGCTTCGGACCGTCCGGGGAGGCGGCGCGGTTGGAGGGCAGCAAGTCCTTCGCCAAGGAGGTCATGGCCGCCGCGGAGGTGCCTACCGCGCTGGCGCACGTGTGCACGACCACGCAGGAGGTCGCCGCGGCGCTCGACGCTTTCGGGGCGCCATACGTCGTGAAGGATGACGGCCTGGCCGCGGGCAAGGGTGTCGTCGTCACCGACGACCGGGAGGCAGCCCTGGCCCACGCGGCGCAGTGCCTGGACCGCGCCGACGAGCCCGGCGCAGCGCCGCACGCGGTGGTCGTGGAGGAATACCTCGACGGGCCGGAGGTCTCTCTCTTCTGCCTCACCGACGGCAGGACCGTGGTCCCGCTGGCGCCGGCGCAGGACTTCAAGCGCGCCCTCGACGACGACCAGGGGCCGAACACGGGAGGGATGGGCGCCTACAGCCCGCTGCCCTGGGCGCCACCGGGACTGGTCGATGAAGTGGTCCAACGCGTCGCCCAGCCGACGATCGACGAGATGCGTCGCCGGGGCACGCCGTTCGCGGGCGTGCTCTACGTCGGTCTCGCCCTGACCTCGCGGGGACTGCGGGTCGTGGAGTTCAACGCACGGTTCGGGGATCCTGAGACGCAGGTGGTGTTGGCGCGGCTGCGCGCGCCCTTCGGTTCCCTGCTGCGCGCGGCGGCGACGGGACGCCTGGAGCACGTCGGGCCGCTGGCCTGGAGCGAGGACTCCGCAGTGACCGTCGTCGTCGCGGCGGAGGGCTATCCTGCCCGGCCGAGCGCCGGGGACCCCATCGAGGGGTGCGAGGACGTCGTCGACGCCGTGGTGCTGCACGCGGGCACCGCCCGCAGCGGCGGCCGGCTGGTCAGCGCCGGCGGTCGGGTGCTCTCGGTGGTCGCCACGGGCGCCGATCTGGACCGCGCGCGCGAGCGCGTGTACGCGGCGGTCGAACGGATCCGGCTGCGCGGCAGCCACCATCGGCGCGACATCGGCCTGGCCGCGGCGCAGGGCCGGGTCGCCCTTCCTGCGGGATATCCGGGCGCCGCGACCTGATCGGCATCAGTTCCTCGCCGGCGGCGCGCGGCTTCCGGGTGAGCGGTCGACAGACTGCCGGGATCTCGCGTTCCGCGAACCTGGGGAGCCGGAGCGTGTCTCGGGGGGAGGGAAGTGGCCGGCGCACGGGAGGGAAGCCCTCGTGGCCACGGACGACCCTTTCGCAGCACGGCCGCTGCGACGGCTGCGGCCGCTAGGCTGAGCGGGCCGCCACGATCCCCGACAGGAGCCGCCGCATGGGAACCGTCGTCGTCAACGTCATGCTCAAGCCGGAGGTCATCGACAGCCGCGGAGCCGTCCTGGCGCGTCAGTTCGCCGAGGCCGGATTCCCCGCGTTCATCGACGTGCGGCAGGGC
>CAKUSI010000062.1 GCA_934678955.1 uncultured Austwickia sp.
CGGGGGCGTTAGCTCAGCCGGTCAGAGCAGCGGACTCATAATCCGCCGGTCGTGGGTTCAAGCCCCACACGCCCCACCGATCACACAGGTGAGAGGCCCTATTTGCGTGAATCAAAGGTCGACCTGACCCCGGCGCCGAACCCAAGTCGACGCGTGGACGGGTGCCTGAGCACCGCGGTGAAGGTCGATGGGTGAGACGGATCTCGGTCGTCGACACGTGAGGGGTTTATCGGGATGAGAACGGGTAATCACAGGCCGCCCCGCCGCTAGCCGGCATCGAGTGGTCACGGCGGCCCGATGACGTAGCCGCCGTGATGATGTCCCGTGACCGCCCACCGAGGAGAGATGATGTGCCTCAGCGGCAAGATGTCGGTCCGCGATCTCGTGGCGGAACTGACCCGCATCGAGGACGCAATTCGTTCGATCCCGGGCAGCCACGCCATGACCGATCGGGCGCTGGCGACCCACCCGGAGATGGCCCGTCTCGCGGCGCGCGAGGCGGAGGTCGTGGCCGCCCTGCGGGGGCTGACGAAGCGGAAGCCCCCTCCCGTGTAGGTCCGCAGGTGCCGGTTCAGCGGGGATTTTCCGCGACCTCGGGGTGATTCAGGGCTTCCGCGGCCCGGATGAGGCCGAGGTGGCTGAACGCCTGCGGGAAGTTGCCGAGGAGCCGACCGGATGCGGCGTCGTACTCCTCGGCGAGCAGCCCCACATCGTTGCGGAGGCTCAGGAGGCGGTCCAGGAGGGCCACCGCTTCGTCGCGACGACCGGACGCGGCGTACTGCGTGACGAGCCAGAAGGTGCACATCAGGAAAGCCCCCTCGTCGCCCGGCACCCCGTCGCTCCCGTCGGTGACGTAGCGGCGCACGAAACCCTGGTCGTCCAGAAGTTCCTCCTCGATCCGGGCCACGGTCGCGATCATCACGGCCGAATCGGCGGCGACGAAACCCGTGTCCGGGATCTGCAGGAGCGCCGCGTCGACCGCGCGGCCGTCGTAGTGCTGCACGAAGGCCCCATCGTGGACGCCACGCCGCCAAATCTCATCGCGGAGTCGGTCCCGCTGCTCCCGCCAGCTGTGCGCGGGCCCGTCCAGGCCATGGTCCTGCACCGCGCGGACGCCGCGATCGAACGCGGTCCACATGAGCACCCGGCCGTGGGTGAAGAAGTGGGGATCCCCGCGGACCTCCCAGATCCCGTGATCCGGGACGTCGAGACGCCGTACCAGCAGGTCGAGGAGGTTGACCTGCAGTTGCCAGGAAAAGGTGTCCTCCGGCACCCCCGCCTGCCGCAGGATGTCGAGAGCCATCATGACCTCGCCGATCACGTCGGCCTGGTACTGCGTGACGGCCCCGTTGCCGATCCTGACGGGCACCGACCCCTGGTAGCCCGGAAGGTGGTCCAGGGTGCGCTCCGGGAGATGCCGCTCCCCGGCGACGCCATACATGATCTGCAGATCCTCCGGGTCGCCTGCGATGGCCCGCAGCAGCCAGTCCCGCCAGTGCAAGGCGACATGGGAATGCCCGTGGGCGGCGAGCACCTGGATCGTCAGGGCCGAGTCCCGCAGCCACGTGTACCGGTAGTCCCAGTTGCGTACCCCGCCGATCTCCTCCGGAAGTGACGTCGTGGGCGCAGCAACGATCCCTCCTGTCCGGCGCAGCGTCAACGCCCGGAGCACCGCGAGCGAGTCGCCGATCGCCTGCGCGTACGGCCCCTTGATGGGTAACCGCGCCCGCCACTTTTCCCAGTCGCGCACCAGCCGATCCAGCTCAGCGCCCACGTTCGGGGCAGCCGGCGGGTCTACGTGCGCGGGCTGGTAGGTCAACGACCAGGTGAGGGTCTGCCCGGCGACGAGCCGAAAGCGGCCGCGGTGCGCCTTGTCGGCACCGGCCAACACCGGTCCATGCAGGGTCAGCGAATCCGGCCCGGCGATCGCGTGCAGCACGGGTGCACCGTCGCGATCGTCCCGGCGGCGCACCCACGGCACGGTGCGGCCGTAGTCGAAGCGCATGACCAGTTCGGCGTCGACGTCGATCCTTCCACGGGTGCACGTCACCTGACGGATGAGAACGGCGCCCGCGTCATCGACCTCCGCAGGCCCGGGCACCAGGACGTCGGTGCACGTCGCCGCCCCGTCAGAGGCGGTCCACTCCGTGTCGAGAACGAAGCTGCCACGACGGTAGCGACGTCCCGTTTCGGTGGCGTCGGTCGGAGTGATGCTCCAGTACCCATGCTCATTCCCGCCGAGAAGGGCCGCGAACACCGCCGGTGAGTCGAAGCGCGGCGTGCACCACCACTCCACCCGCCCGTGTGCCACGAGTGCCGCCGTCTGCCGGTTGCTCAGAAGGGCCAGATCCGCGATCGGTGGCGGGGTCATGGGCCCAGAGTGTCACTGCGGCCAGGAGACCGCCGTCCGCGGAGGGAGTGCCCGCGCCCATGGCGCGGGGCGACTGGACGGCGATCCCGGCGTTCGGGCAGCGCGCTCCGGCGGGTGCCCGAGGCTCAGGCGTCGGCCAGCGTCAGGCCGATGGTCGACAGCAGCTCGTACGGCGGGATCTTCGTCCCGCCCGAGGCGATCGCGAGCAGCGCCGAGGCCAGACTGGCCATGGCAGAGGTCAGAATCAGCGGATCCTGGTTTTCCATTTCGCTGCGCAGCAGTTCGACGTACTCGTTCACGCTGCAGCCGCCGTCCATGCTCTGCACGCGGGCCGTCAAGATGGCCATGGCGCTCTGCATCCCAGGCGCCGGTGCGGTGATGTGTCCGCTCATGATGTCTCCCCCATCATCATGTCGTGTCGGGTCTGGCTCCGCATCCCACTGCGGCCCCGGTCCCCGACGCAGTCCCCAACATGACTAGTGAACCGTACGTCTTGGGCGCATGTCCAACACTTTGCGTCTCAAGGTCTTTCGAGGGCACGCGACGGCTGAGACAAACTCCTGCCGACCCGGGACCAGGCCGTACCCCTCTCTGATGGGCTTGAGGCGGCTGGTGGACCGTCTCATCGCCCTGTCTCGACCAGCCTGTCGGCGAGTCGACACGCTGGCGGTAGCCTCCTGGCCCGCCCATGGGGCACAATGGGCCGACAGAAGCGACAATAGTGCGACCGGCCCTCCTGCACGAGGGGCGCGCCGGTTAATCTCACTGCAGGGCAACAGAGTTCCTTGGTGTAGGGCCGTTGGGGAAGACGTCCCGCGCACACCACAGGAGGTCCACATGTCCGTCGCGGTGCAGTCCACCCTGACCCGGGGTGTGGTGTTCATTCACTCCACCCCGGCTTCGCTGTGCCCGCACATCGGGTGGGCATTGGAGAACGTCCTCGGCGTGTCGATCCGACTCGCGTGGACCCCACAGCCACTGGGGCGCAAGCTCGTCCGCACGCAGGCCTCGTGGACCGGCGAACCGGGCACAGGGGCGCAACTGGCGAGCGCGCTGCGCATCTGTCAGGAGGTCCGGTACGAGGTCGTGGAGGAGCCCAGCCCGGGCGTTGACGGCGCCCGCTGGAGCTTCACTCCCAGTCTGGGGATGCACCACGCAGTCGTGTCAGTGAACGGGGACTGCCTCGTCAACGAGAACAGGCTGCGAGCGGCCCTCGGGCTCGGCGACCCGAGCGCCGTGCGCCTGGAACTCGAAGCGGCGCTGGGCCAGCCGTGGGATGCAGAGTTGGAGCCGTTCCGGCATGCCGGGGAGAACGCCCCGGCGCGCTGGCTGCACCGCGTCAGCTAGCGCGGCGTCGGTCGCCATACAGACGGAAGCCAGACAGGCATTAGCCAGGCAGGCAACCCCAGCAGGCTGAACCAGATAGACAACAGGCGACGTTCGGTGACGGCGCGGGACCGCAGGAGGCCGAACGATCGCTCGGTGAGGATGAAGACGACGGCGGGGGACCGACCCATGGGGATGGGGCCGGTCCCCCGCCGCCGTGCATCAAGCTCACGCGGGGTCAGGAGCAGCGGCGGAAGGCGAGGCAGACGTTGTGCCCGCCGAACCCGAAGCTGTTGTCGAGGCCGACCACGTCGCCCGCGGGCAGCGGACGCGGGGTGCCGCTGACCACGTCCAGGTCGATCTCCGGATCCTTCTCCTCCAGGTTGAGCTGCGCCGGGGCGACCCCGTCCCGCAGCGCGAGGATCGTAAAGATGGCCTCCAGCGACCCGGCCGCGCCGAGCAGGTGCCCGGTCATCGACTTGGTGGCGCTGATCGCGACATTCGGGGCCTGCGACCCCAGCGCCACGTGGATGGCCTTGGCCTCGGCGATGTCACCCGCGGGCGTGGACGTGGCGTGTGCGTTGAGGTGCACGATGTCCGCGAGGTCGATGTCCCCGTACTCGATGGCCTGCGCCATCGCGGCGCCCGCACCCAGCCCCTCCGGTTCCGGTGCCGCCACGTGGTGGGCGTCCGTGCTGACGCCCCCCGAGACCAGCTCGGCGTAGATCGTCGCCCCCCGCGCCTTCGCCGACGCATACGACTCCAGCACGAGCACCGCCGCACCCTCGGCGATCACGAAGCCGTCGCGGCCCGTGTCGTACGGGCGGGACGCGGCCTCGGGCGCATCGTTGCGGGTCGAGAGGGCCTGCATCGCGGCGAACCCCGCGATCGGCAGCGGGTGGATGGCGGCTTCGGTGCCGCCGGCGACGACCATGTCGGCGCGCCCCTCCCGGATCATCGTGAGCGCGCTGGCAATGGCCTCGGCGCCGGAGGCGCAGGCGCTGACCGGCGTGTGGCCACCGGCTTGCGCGTTCAGCTCCAGCGACACCATCGCCGTGGGGCTGTTGACCAGCAGCATCGGCACGGCCAACGGGAACACCCGACGGGGTCCCTTGAGCCGCAGCGTCTCCCACTGGTCGACCAGGGTCTGGACCCCTCCGACGCCGGAACCGATCGACACCGCGAGCCGCTCCGGCTCCACGTCGGGCGAGCCGGCGTCGGCCCAGGCTTCCCGAGCCGCGAGCAACGCGTACTGCGCGCACGGATCCTGGCGACGCTGCTCGACGCGGGTGAGCTTCTCCGCAGCGGGGACGGCCAGCATTGCCGCGATCTGGACGGGAAGTGCGAACTCCTCCACCCAGTCGTAGGGCATCTTCTTCACCCCGGAGCGGCCGGCGAGGAGCGCCTCCCACGTGGAGGGGACGTCGCCGCCGAGCGGGGACGTCGCGCCGAGGCCGGTCACGACCACGCGCTGGGCGTCGGATGAGGTCATGGAAGCTCCATCTCTGGGAGGTCGAAGGCGGGGACGGATCGCGTCACCCGCACGCTGACGTCCGCGCGGGGGCCGGTCGTGCCGGCGCCCCCGCGACGGGGTGGTCAGGCCTGGGCGGAGGTGATGTAGGTGACGGCGTCGCGGACGGTCTTGAGGTTCTTGACCTCGTCGTCGGGGATGCGCACGCCGAACTTCTCCTCGGCGTTCACGACGATCGTCATCATCGACAGCGAGTCGATGTCCAGGTCGTCGGTGAAGGACTTGTCGAGCTGGACTTCGTCCTGCTCGATGCCCGTCTCCTCGTTGATGATGTCGGCGAGGCCGGTGAGGATCTCCTGCTCGGTCATAACCATTTCGTGCTCCTTCGGTGTAGGGCCCGAGGAACCGCTCGGGCGGCGGGAGTGGCGCGTGTCGCCAGACGTGGCGGCACGCAGTCGCCGGGTGGCGACACGATGAGGGTCACGGCAGCACCACGACCTGCGCGGCCCAGGTGAGGCCCGCGCCGAAGCCGATCTGGAGGGCGAGGTCGCCGGAGCGGGCACGCCCGTCGCGGAGGAGGGCGGCGGTGGCGAGCGGTACGGAGGCGGCGGACGTGTTGGCCGTGAGGGCGATGTCGTCGGCCACGACGACGTGCGCGGGCAGCTTCATCCTCTTGACCATGGCGTCGACGATGCGCGCGTTCGCCTGGTGCGGGATGAAGACGTCGAGGTCCTCGGCGGTGACGCCGGCCGCCTCGAGCGCGGCCAGGCACATCGGCGCGACCTTGGAGACCGCCCAGCGGAAGACCGACGGGCCGGACATGTCCACGAAGGGCCACACGCGAGGGTCACCGGTCGCCGCGGCGAGCTCGGCCGGCGGCGCGCCGGCGCGCGCGTCCAGCACCTCCTCGCCCCCGTCCTCACCGGGTGGGAGCGCGCGGTCCAACGGGCTCGGCCCCGGGCCGAAGGCGGTGCGCGCGCTGATCCAGCTCGTGGACTGCACGATCAAACCGCTGTTGGCGCCGTCCGACCCCCACGTCGTGGCGCTGATCCCGGGAGTATCCGACGGCCCGACCACCACCGCGCCGGCGCCGTCGCCGAAGATGAACGCGGTCCCGCGGTCCTGAAGGTTGCGGTAGTCGGAGAGCTTTTCCACGCCGACGACGAGGACGTGTTCCGCGCGCCCGGCGCGGATGAGGTCGTCGGCCGTCGCCACGGCGTAGCAGTAGCCAGCGCAGGCGGCGGCGAGATCGTAGGCGGCGGCCGTGCCGGCCCCCACCCGATGCGCGATCAGGGGCGCCGCGGCCGGCGTCTGCCAGGGCCAGGTGACGCTGGCGACGATGACGGCGTCGATGTCGGAGCCGGCAAGCCCGGCGTGGTCCAGGGCCGCTTGGCCGGCTGCTGCGCCCATGTCGACGACCGACTCCTCGGGCGCGGCCTGGTAGCGCTGGGTGATGCCGGACCTCTCCCGGATCCACTCGTCGCTGGAGTCGATGTATCGGCACATCTCCTCGTTGCTGATGACCCGTTGCGGTCGGTAATCCCCGATCCCCAGGAGGCGCGAAAACTCGGCGCCCTTGAGAGTGCGCAGGGTGGGGCGCGGCCGGGTGCGTTCCGCCCCTGCCGAGGATTGCGACGTCACGAACTCGCCGCCGATGACGTCGCGCCGTGCTCGGCGAGGAGGGCCCGGGCGGCCTCCAGGTCGTCCGGCGTCTTGACGGCGATCGAGGGGATCCCCTTCATGCCGCGCTTGGCGAGCCCGACGAGCGTGCCGGCGGGGGGCAGTTCGATGAGCGCGGTGACCCCCATCGCGAGGAGTGTCTCCATGACCTGATCCCAACGGACCGGCCGGGCGACCTGGTCCACGATGCGCGAGAGCACCTGCGCCCCGTCGTCCACGGCCTGGCCGTCGCGGTTGCTGATCAAGGGGGCCCAGGGATCCTGCGGGTCGCTGGCGCGCACGCACGCGTCGAGATGCGCCACGGCGGGCCGCATGTGCTCGGTGTGGAACGCGCCCGCCACCGACAGGGGAATGACCCGCGACCGGGCCGGCGCGTCCTGCTCGAGCGCGGACAGCTGCTCCATCGTCCCGGCGGCCACCACCTGCCCGCCCCCGTTCATGTTGGCGGGGGTGAGGCCGTGCCGCTCCAGCGCCTCGGCCACGGCGGCGGGGTCGCCGCCGACGACGGCGCTCATCCCGGTGGGCTGGACGGCGCTGGCCTGCGCCATGGCGCTGCCACGCTCGCGGACCAGCACGATCGCCTCGGAGGGCGTGAGGACGCCTGCGATGCCGGCCGCGGTGATCTCGCCGACCGAGTGGCCGCAGATGGCCCCCACGGCGGCGCGCGCCTGCGCGTCGTCGAGCAGCACCTCGGCCGCCGCCAGTCCCGCGGCGACGATCAACGGCTGCGCGATCGCGGTGTCCCGGATGGTCTCCGCGTCCGAGGTGGTGCCGTGCGCCACCAGGTCGATGCCGGACGCCTCGGAGAGGCGGGTCAGCGCGTCGCGGGCGGCGGGCAGTTCCAGCCAGGGGTCGAGGAAGCCGGGGGTCTGGGAGCCCTGTCCAGGGCAGAGGAGGGCGAGCACGCTTCCCACCATGGCGCAGTTCGGTCGTCCAACTCGTCCGCGAAATCGACAGGAAGATCTCGCGATCTTTGGAGGTTTCCTACAAAATCGCAGCCGTCGCGGAGAGCTCAGGGGCCGCATCGAGCGAGGCCGGCCCGGGGATCGCGGACGCGTCATCGAGCAGGCTTACCGTCAGTGCGATCTGCACCACATAGGCCTCGCGGGCATCGGCGAGGTCGTACCCGATCACCTGCGCGATCCGTCCCAGGCGGTACCGGACGGTGTTGGGGTGGACGTAGAGCACTCGGGCGGTCGCCTCCACGCCGCGGCCCCTCTCCAAATAGCAGGTGGCGGTCTCATACAGGCCACCGCCCGCGGCCCGCAAGGGTGCGGCGACGCGACTCGAGAGATGCCTGCGGGCCACCGCGTCACCCGTGAGGACCCGCTCGGGTAACAGGTCGGAGGCCAGGACAGGGCGCGGCGCGGCCGGCCACCCCGGGGCACCGCGCAGGCCAGCGAAGGCCGCACGGGCCGACCGCCCCGCTGCGTGCAGCCGGGGGACGGTGGGGCCGACCACGATCGGGCCCGGCCCGAAGACGCTCTGCAGGGACCGCGCCGCGCCGAGCGCATCGGGAGCCCCGCCGAGCACGACCACCAAGCGGCGCCCCTGGACCGCGAGCAGCACGTCCAGGCGTGCGGATTCGGCGACGGACCGGGCGCGGTCGAGGAGCCGGTCGGCCCTGCCTCGGGGCGTGGCACCGACGACCACCGTCACGTCGCCGAGCCCGTCCCAGCCGAGCGCGGCGGCGCGGGAGGTGACGTCGTCGTCGCTCTCACCGCGCAGGACGGCGTCCACGACGAGCGATTCCAGCCGTGCGTCCCACGCCCCGCGTGACTCGGCGGCGTCCGCGTACACCTGCGCGGCGGCGAACGCGACGTCGCGGGAGTAGCGCAGCACGGCCTCACGGAGCGCGTCCTGCTCGTCGGGCCCCGCCAACTCGGGGATGTGCTGCTCGACGACGTCCACGACCGTGCGCAGGAGGTCCAGCGTCTGGCGCAGTGAGATGGCCCGGGTGAGCGCCCGAGGCGCGTCGGCGAACACGTCCGCCCCGGCGATGTCGGCGTTGTCCGCGGCGACATACCAGCGGACGAACGACGTGAAGCCGGAGTGCACGAGCACACCGACCCAGGAGCGCTCGTGGGCGGACAGGGCCGAATACCAGCCGAGGTGCGCCTCCATGTGCGCGTAGGCGGCGGTGGTCAGCCGGTCCGCGCTGCGCTCGACCGCCGCGATCGTGTCCGGGGAGGCGGCGCGCCGCGAAGATCCGGTGGTCATGCCGGCGATTCTAGGCTCGTGGCGAGAGGCCGGCGACATCCGTTCTTGTGGGCTCCCCACAAGCTCGACGAGGCGCAGCTGTGTCCTGGCTCACGGGGTCACGAAGAAGGTAACGGGTGCGCCCCGCTAGGTTCGACGCCCCGCTAGGTTCGACGCCCCGCTAGGTTCGAACCGACGAGATGCGCAGGGAAGGCGTCGCGCGGCGGTCCCTCCCTGGCGCAGAGGTGAGTACAAGGACGAGCGCGAAGGCGAGGGGTGCGGGATGGCGAACTACACCTGGGCGAGCACGGGGGTGGGCGGGCTCGACCAGGTGATCGACGGGCTGCGGCTCGGCGACAACGTGGTGTGGCAGGTGGACTCGGTCGCGGCGTACCGGCGGATGGTCGAGCCTTACGTCGCCCAGGCCCGCAAAGACGGCCGGCGCCTGGTCTACGTCCGGTTCGGCGGCCACGACGAGTTGATCGATGACCTGAGCGGCGTGTCCGTGCACCGGGTCGACGCCTCGCTCGGGTTCGAGGCCTGCGCCCGGACCGTCCACGAGATCCTCACTGCCGAAGGTCTCGGCGCGTTCTACGTGTTCGACTGCCTCACCGAATTGCTGGAGGACTGGCACGCGGACCTGATGGTGATGAACTTCTTCAAGGTCACGTGCCCCTACCTGTACGAGCTCGACACGGTCGCGTATTTCGCCATGCTGCGCGGGCGGCACACGTTCGACACGATCGCGGGAATCCGCGAGACCACCCAGGTCCTGCTCGACCTCAGCCAGGTGGACGAGGACACCTACGTCCACCCGCTCAAGGTCTGGGGCCGGCACTCACCGACGATGTTCTTCCCCCACCGCATCGCGGGCGACGAGGCGCACTCGATCACCTCGAGCACCGACGCGGCGCGCCTCTTCGCGTCGATCGATCGCACGCTGCAACCGGTCGACCCCTGGCTGGCCCTGGTGCAACAGGGTCGCGACGCGCTCTCGGCCGACGCCGCGACCCAGGAGCAGGCGAGCGAGGTGCTGCGCTCGGTGCTGATCGGTCGGGAGGGCCGGATCGTCGATCTGGCGCGCCGGCACATGAGCCTCGCGGACCTCGTCGCGATCGCCTCACGGGTGATCGGCAGCGGATACATCGGGGGCAAGAGCGTCGGCATGCTCCTTGCCAGGGCCATCCTGGCGACCGAGGCCGGCGAGCGGTTCGCCGAGCGGCTCGAGCCGCACGACTCCTACTTCCTCGGCTCCGACCTGTTCTACACGTACATCGTGGCCAACGGCTGGTGGAAGACCTGGACCCGGCAGCGCACGGACGAGGGTTATGAGGACGCGGGCGCCGCGCTGCACGACCTTCTGCCGCGCGGCCGCTTCCCGCGCCCTGTGCGCGAGCAGTTCCTCCAGATGCTGGAGTACTTCGGTGCCTCTCCGATCATCGTGCGGTCCTCCTCGCTGCTGGAGGACAACTTCGGCAACGCGTTCGCGGGCAAGTACGACAGCGTGTTCTGCGCCAACCAGGGCGGCCCCGAGGAGCGGCTGGTGGCGCTGGAGGACGCGGTGCGGACGGTGTATGCGAGCTCGATGAGCTCCGAGGCCCTGCGCTACCGGCGCGAGCGCGGCCTGGCCCAGCTGGACGAGCAGATGGCCGTGCTCATCCAGCGGGTGTCCGGGGACCACCACGGCCAGTACTTCTTCCCGCACGCGGCCGGGGTGGGCAACTCCGCCAACCTCTACGTCTGGGATCCGGAGATCGACTCCTCGGCGGGGATGGTCCGTCTCGTCCTCGGGCTGGGGACGCGGGCGGTCGACCGGACCACGCGGGACTACGCCCGGATCGTCGCCCTCGACGACCCGACGCGGCGGTCGCGGGTCGACGAAGCCGACGCGATTCGGTTCAGTCAGCATGGGGTCGACGTGCTCGACCTGGAGGCCAACGAACTCGTCACGATCCCGTCGGCAAACGTGACCGACCTGGACATCAAAGCCGATCAGGGCCTGTTCTTCAGCCGGGACGAGGCGACCCTGCGACGGATGCGAGAGCTCGGCCGGTGGCCCGAGAAGACCCCCGTGATCCTGGACTTCGCGGGTTTGCTGGCCGACACCGACGTACCCGGCCTCCTGCGGGACGTGCTGCGCACGGTGTCCGGCGCCTACGCCCATCCGGTCGACGTCGAGTTCACGGTGAACTTCGCGGCCTCGGGTGAACCGCGGATCAACCTCGTCCAGTGCCGCCCCCTGCAGACGCGCGGTCTGGGCAAGGCGGTGGAGATGCCCGACGAGCAGGCCGCCCAGGATGCGCTGTTCGCGACGCTGGGGCACTTCATGGGCGGGAACGTCCGGCTGCCGCTGTCGTACGTGGTCATGGTGCGTCCCGACGCATACCTCGCTCTCGGACAGCAGGACAGGTATGCCGTGGCGCGCCGGATCGGACGCATCAACCAGGCGCTCCGGGGGGAGTCATACCTGGCGATCGGGCCGGGGCGATGGGGCACGACGACGCCGTCTCTGGGGGTGCCGGTGCACTTCACCGAGATCCAGGGGGCCGCCGCGCTGTGCGAGGTGACCTACCCCGCCGGGGACTTCCGGCCCGAGCTCTCCTACGGCAGCCACTTCTTCCAGGATCTGGTCGAGTCCGGGATCTTCTACGTCGCGGTGTTCTCCGAACGGGAGGACGCCACCTTCACCCCGGAGCACGTCCTGGGGCGTGAGAACGTGATCGCCGAGGTGGATCCGGAGGAGGGGGACTCGGAGGTCATCCACGTCGCCCGGTTCGAGGACCTCGTCCTGTGCTCGGACATCGAGTCGCAGCGGCTCGTGTGCCTTCAGGGGTGAGCCGGCGTCGGCGGGCGTGTCAGGGCAGGAAATCCCGCAGCGGGCGGCAGTCGGCCCGGTGGCACTGGGCCAGCCAGGCCTCGTAGCCCGGCCGCAGGAGGGCCCAGTCGTGGTCCGTCATCGCGTACCAGGCCGTGTCCCTCGCGCGAGACTTGACCACGATCGCGTTGCGCCAGATGCCCTCGTAGCCGAAACCGTACCGCGCGGCCGCGCGACGCGACCCGGCGTGCAGCGCATCGCACTTCCACTCCAGGCGGCGGAAGCCGAGGTCCTCGAACACGTAGCGGGCCACCAAGTAGATCGCCTCGGTGCCCGGCGTTGCCCGCCGGGCGCCCTCGCCGTACATCACGAACGCCACCTCCACGCTCCCCATCGCGAGGTCGCAGCGCTGGAGGGCCAGCATGCCGACCACGGGCGCGGAGCCGCGGAGGGATGCGTCGCCCGCTGCAGGGCCGCCGAGGGACTGAAGGGCGAAGAACACCTTCCCGTCATCGCCCAGGAGCGTGCGGAGGCAGGCGGCCAGCCCGTCGGTAGTCCGGCAGGGAGGAAACCCAAGGTATGTCCACAGCTCGTCCCCGCCGGCCGACCGCATCGCCGTCAGCAGATCGCCGGCGTGCTCCTCGCGCAGCGGGACGAGCCACACGCGCCGGCCGCGCAGGGTGGTCGCCGTCGGCGCCGATGCGCCCGAATAATCCACGTCCTGGCCGATGGGCTGCCCGAGCGCGTTGAGCCGGCCCGGCGCGGGCGCCCGGACGCGGTCTGTGGGCAGCCGGCCGGGATCCTGCGTCCCGGCCGAGAGGGTGGGGGGATCGTCGGGCACGGGGGAGATTCTGCCTGGCCGCCACCGGCCGGGCGCCGCGGGATGCCGGAGCGGCGTCCCGCCCCGGGTGTCAGTGGCGGCTTCTAGGCTCGGCACGTCGGGCTCCGCCCAGCACCGCACCACGAACCCCATACCACCGAACTCGCGGACCACGCAGCACCGTGACCGCCAGGACCCCGTACCAGGAGAAACCATGTCCCGTGTCGTGCACTTCGAGATCCAGGCCGACGACCTGACGCGCGCCCGCGAGTTCTATGCCGCGGCGTTCGGCTGGACGTTCCAGGACTACAGCGAGTTCACCGGCAGCCCGTATTTCGGGGTCATCACCGGCGACGACGAGCAGCCCGGCATCAACGGCGGCCTCCTGCAACGCCCGGTCGCTGCCCCCGGGCCGGAGCAGGGCACGAACGCCTACGTCTGCACCGTGGGGGTGGAGGACTACGACGCCGCCCACGAGCGGATCGTCGCCGCCGGAGGCATCGTGGCGCTGCCCAAGATGGCCCTGCCGGGGATGGCCTGGCAGGGCTACTACCTCGACACCGAGGGCAACACGTTCGGGATTCACCAGCCGGATCCGAACGCCGCCTGAGACGTGCAGGCTCGGCAACGGGCAAGAGGCTCGGCAAACGCGAGAGGGTCGGATCACCGATGAGGTGATCCGACCCCCTCACCCCGCTCGACGCCAGACTGGCGTCGAGCGCGGTGTCAGGCCTCTGGTGGCTCAGTTGTGGCTCAGGCGTCGCCGCCCGCGTTGCCGGAAGCGCCGGCGGTCACGTCGAGCAGCCGGTACTTGTCGGCCGCCGCCTGCGGGACCTGCGCGTCCACCTTGCCCTGCTCGGCGAGCATCTGCAGGGCGCGGACCGCCATGGACGGACCGTCGATGTGGAAGAAGCGCCGCGCCGCCTGCCGCGTGTCGGAGAACCCGAAGCCGTTGGCGCCGAGCGCCGAGTAGTCACCCGGCACCCACGGCGCGATCTGGTCCTGGAGCTCCTTCATGTAGTCGCTGGTGGAGACCACCGGCCCGGGGCGGTCCATCAGGACGCGGGTGACATACGGGATCGGCTTCTCCTCGCCCGGGGCCAGGAAGTTGATCTCGTCGCATACCTCGGCTTCGCGACGCAGCTGCGTCCAGCTCGTCACCGACCACACGTCGGCCACGACGCCCCAGTCGCTGCGCAGGAGGTCCTGGGCTTCCAGGGCCCACGGCACGCCGACCCCGGAGGCCAGCAGCTGCGCCCGCGGCGTCTTGGCGGGGTCGCTGCCCTCGGGCAGCTCGCCCTCCTTGAGCAGATACATGCCCTTCAGCAACCCCTCGACGTCCAGGCCCTCCGGCTCCTTGGGCTGCACGATCGGCTCGTTGTAGACCGTCAGGTAGTAGATGAC
>CAKUSI010000063.1 GCA_934678955.1 uncultured Austwickia sp.
CACGTCGGCGGGGTAGAGGTGCGACAGGCCCTCGGACACATCCGGCCACCACCGGTCGATCCGTGCAGCCAGGGTCCGGGAGGAGTGCGCGCTCACGGGGCCATCCTGCCCCGTGACCCCGAGGACTCGCAGGGCGCCGCGCGGTCACAGGCCGGCCACAGCCTCGGGCGGCGGCGGTCACCGTCCCGCGGCCGAGGGTGAATGCGTGACCAGCACCCTGCTTTCCGCCACGAGCGGCTCCCCGGCGCCGCCATCGCTTCCCGCCACGGGTGACGTTGCCTCTCCGCCATCGCCGACTGGCTCCGCCGGTCCCACTTCCGAGGGCCGGACCCGCGCGCACCCGTACTGGCTGTCCGCCGCTCCCGACGGTCGCGCGCTCGAGGAGCGCGTGCAGGGGCGGCCTGGGTGGAACGTCATCCGGCTTCGATGACGCCAGCTGGTCGGAAGACGACGGAGCTGGAGGGAAGTCGAACAGACCTCGGCGGAGGGCAACGGACCTCGACGGAAGACACCGCGTGATGGGTGTCGACCCAGATGCCCAGCCAAAGTGATCGAGGTCCTAGCCCTTCCTCGTCGCGCGTGGGAGGATCCCGGTGTCGTCCTGTCTGACCTGCGCGTACGCCGTCTTGTCCGTATGGGTCCGGTGCATCCGAAGCGGTCATAGATCGCTGAGGCGGACTCCGTTGGAGGCAGGAGGCCGCCGGAGCAGCACGTCAACGTGACCGGACGACACGGTTCTCGGAGACAGGGTTCTCGGCGGCTCGGCTCTCGGCGGCTCGGCGCGACAGCGTGTCCCGAAGCGCCCCGCTCGGATGCGCGGGTTCCTCGACGAGGGAGGAGAACGATGACGACCACCAAACTCCTGACCACCACTCAGACCCTGGATCGCGACGGCGTGGCGGGCTTGCTCACGGCGCTCGCCGCCCGAGTCCGCATCGGTCAGGTCGTGCTCGAGGGTGGAGGGGACACTCTCACGCTGGACATGCCGGCACAACTCGACGTCGACATCGAGGTGACCAGCAAGCCAAAGGCATCCGGTACGAAGATGCAGCTGGACATCGAGATCGAATGGTACGAGGGCCCCGACGGCGGCCCAGCAAGGCTGACGATTCCAGACCTCGACTGAACGGCGGCCGCATCGCAACGCCTCGAGCGGAAGCCCTCCGTGGGGGTGGCTGCGTCGCAGGACCAGCGTACGAGGGTCGGCCCGTTGCTGTCGGAGACCGCCTACGTCGATCGGGGCGCGTACATGATCACCGCGACCCCGATCAGGCAGATCAGCGCGCCGAGCACGTCGTAGCGATCGGGCCGGAAGCCGTCCATCACCATCCCCCACGCCAACGAGCCGGCCACGAAAACGCCGCCGTATGCGGCCAGGATGCGTCCGAAGTTCGCCTCCGGCTGGAGGGTGGCGACGAAGCCGTACAGTCCCAACGCGAGCACGCCCGCGCCGATCCATACGAGCCCGCGCTGCTCTCGCACGCCCTGCCAGACGAGCCACGCGCCGCCGATCTCGGCGACGGCGGCGAGCGCGAACAGGACCAGCGATTTCGCGACGATCATGGGGGCAGTCTCGCAGCGCTGTCAGCGATCAGTCGGTCAGGTCGTCAGGCGGTCAGGTCATCAGGCGGTCACCCGGTCAACAGTTGTCGCAGGACCACCGCCTGGTTGTGCTCGGTGTCCTTGGCGCCGTAAACCAGCGTCACCACCGGGTGTTCCCGGACCCAAGCCCGAAGCTCGGCCAGCGCCTCCGAGTCCTGCAACTCCTTGCGGTATCGCTGCGCGAACTCCTCGAATCGCACCGGGTCGTGACCGAACCAGTGGCGCAGTTCGGTGGATGGACCGACCTCTTTGAGCCACTCGTCGAGGTCGGCCTCCTCCTTGCTCACGCCCCTCGGCCAGATTCGGTCGACGAGCACCCGGAAGCCGTCACTCTTCGCGGGTTCCTCGTAGACGCGCTTGATCCTGACGTCGTGTGACCCTGCCATCGCGATCCCTTTCCCATGGCGATACCCGTGGCGACCCGCCCGCCAACTCCTCCGGGCCCGCGAGCGGCTCAGTATCCGGCGAACTCCTCGGTGCGAATGTTGTCCTCATTCACGTGCGCGCTGACGAGCATCGAACGCATCGCCTGCACCATTCCCGACGGGCCGGAGAGGTAGTAGATCGGCGCGTTGAGGTCCTCGACGTAGCGTCGCACCATGGTCTCGTCGATGTGCCACGTTTCGCCCTGCCAATCGGCGGGCGGGGAACTGACGGTCGGTATGTATCGGAAGCGGGGGTTCTCCGCCTCGAGCCGCGTGAACTCTTCGCTGAACGGCGCGTCCCCCGGAGTGGAGTTGGCGTGGATCAGCAGCAGCCGATGATCGGTCTTGTCGTGCGTGGCCTGCGCGATCATGCTCCGGACCGGGGTGACGCCGATGCCGCCGATGAGGAACACCGCAGGGGTCGTCTGGGGCTGCTATACCCATTAACCACCCGGGCGAAACCGAGCGAACCCGGGCGACGTGCCCCAAGCCGTGTGCCCTTCAGGACACCCCGCGGGCCGCGAGCAGCCGGGACAGTTCCGTCGGATGGCTCACGGGGGCATCGCAGACGAAACCGCGACACACGTACGCGGCCGGGGCGTCGGCCACGAGCGGCCGGTCCTCCAGCAACGGCCAGCCCGCGGTGTCCGGGCGGCCGAATGCCACAACAGCCCCGGGGGAATCGCCGTGCCGCGCGGCGGCGAGGAGCGCCAGCGCCCGCGGGTCCGACTCGTCCAGCGTGACCACCGCCACCTGCAGCGGACCGGCGAGCGACCACTCCGCCACCGTGAGCGCGTGCCCGGCGAACCTCGGGACCCTGGCCGCCAGGGAACCCATCGCTCCCAGAGCCGCGGCGCCCCGTTCCAGGTGGGCGGGGGAGCCCGTGAGCGCGCCGTACGCCAGCAGCGCACCGGCCAAGGAGCTCTGCCCGCAGGGCTCCGCGTTGTCCCCGGCCTCCCGAGGGCGGGTGAAGAGGGCCTCGCCGTCGTCGGCCGTGTCGGCGAAACCGCCGTCGGGCAGCGCGAAGTGGTCGATCGCGACCTGCAGGATGTCGCCGGCCGCGCTCACCCACCGGGCGTCCGACGTGGCCTGCGCCAACCGGACCAGACCGGCGGCGAGATTCCCGTAATCCACGGCGACGCCCGCGGCGTCGCTGACCTGTCCCTCGAGGGAAGTCCGGCGCAACCGCCCATCGACCCAGTGTGTGGCGAGAAGGTGCGCCGCGGCCTCCTGCGCGGCCTCGACGAACTCCGGCTCTCCGAGGATGACGCCCGCGTCGGCCAGGGCGCCGATCGCGAGCCCGTTCCAGGCGGTCACCACCTTGTCGTCGCGTGCGGGCTGCGGCCGATCCGCTCGGGCGCGCAGCAGCTTCGCTCGGGTCTCGTTCCACCACCCGGGGTCCTCCGGGTCGGTGCGCAGCTGGAGCGTCGAGCTGCCGTGCTCGAACGTGCCGGCCTCGGTCACGCCCAGCAGTTGCGCGGCCCGGACGCCGTCGGCGGACCCGAGGACCTCGGCCAGTTGACCGGGGGTCCAGGCGTACGTCAGGCCCTCGACACCGGCGGAGTCCGCGTCCAGTGCGGACGCGAACGCGCCCTGGGGCGTGCGCAGCTCCCGCAAGAGGAAGCACGCGGTCTCGCGGGCGATCCGGCCCGCCAGGTCCGCGAAGGGTGCATCTCGCAGCGAGGCGCCCTCCGGCGACACACCCTCCGGCAACGCGCCCTCCGGCAACGCGCTCTCCGGCGACATCCCGTCGAACGATGTCCCGTCAGCCGCCGGCGTGGAGGCGGCGCGGTGCGCGCGGGCGTAGACGCCCAGCAGCAGGGCGTTGTCATAGAGCATCTTCTCGAAGTGCGGGACTACCCACCCCGCATCGACGCTGTACCGGGCGAAACCGCCCGCCAGCTGGTCGTACATCCCGCCCCGGGCCATCGCCACGCAGGTGCGCTCGGCCATGAGGTAGCCCTCCGGCGCCCCGATGCGGCCGTGTCGGGCGAGCAGCCACTCGAGCACCATCGACGGCGGGAACTTGGGCGCGCCGCCGAACCCGCCTGCCTCCGCGTCGAAGTCGCGGGCCAGGGCATCGAATGCGGACCGCAGCTCCGTTTCGCCCAGCGGTGCAGGAGCGGCGGGGCGCCCCGCGTCCGCGAGTGCGTCCGCGATCGCACGGCCACTCTGCAGCACGTCCTCGCGCCGGCGACGCCATACGTCAGACGCGCCCGCCAGGAGGGCGAGGAGACGGTCCTTGGGCAGGTAGGTGCCCGCCCAGATGGGCTCGCCGCTCGGGGCGAGCAGCACGGTCATCGGCCACCCTCCGGCGCCCGTCAGGGCGACCGTGGCGGACATGTAGACCGCGTCCAGATCCGGGCGCTCCTCGCGATCCACCTTGACGGCGACGAACCCGTCCGCGAGGGCGGCGGCCACCTGCTCGTCGTCGAACGATTCTTGGGCCATCACGTGGCACCAGTGGCAGGCGGCGTAGCCGATGGACAGGAAGATCGGTACGTCGCGGCGTCGTGCCTCCTCGAGGGCCTCGTCGCACCAGGGCCACCAGTCGACCGGGTTGTCGGCGTGCTGGCGTAGGTAGGGGGAGAGGGCGTCGGAGAGTCGGTTCGCCATCACCGCAGTCTGCCCGCTCCCTCGCACGGCGGCAGCTCGGGCGGGACCGGCGGGGTGTGCTCAGAGAGAGGAAGGGTCGAGTAGACGTCGAAGGTCTGCACACGCTCGGGAAATCGCTTTCGGCGATAGATCTCGGGCTTGAGGTCACCGAGGAAACCGCGCAAGGACGCCATCGCCAACCCCTCGGTCGATAGTCACGATGGCCCATTTCTAACTCCGACGACCGACCATTGACGGAGCATCAAAGTCGGCGCGCGAAACAGCAACGCGGTCAGACAAGGGATTCCCTCCACAGCGCGAAGACACGATCGATCTCGACTGGATCTACGAAGGTTTCGAAGGCGAGCTTCGCCCGCTCGACGCTGACGGGGTCGCGCAGCACAGCGGTCGTCCACTCGACGCTCTGACAAACATCAGCGCCAACCTCGGCGTGATCGACGAACTCCTCGATCACCCGGGCAGTCTCAACCGGATCGGCCACCGCCATGAGCCGCCAGAGATCGCCGAGGTCCTTGTCTCGCACCGGTCCCTTGCGCGGCTCCCGGTGCCGTTCGCCGATTTTGGAGCCCTTGGCGAGGATGAGCGCCGGGATCTCGGCAACGTGGATCTCAGCAGTGAAGTGAGGATCCGCGAGGTCACCGATCTCGACGAGCGACCGGTTGAAGGCAGCGAGTTCGAGGCCGAGCGCGTTGCCGACAGCGAGTTTGCCGTGCGCGGGCTGCAAGACAGGGACTCCGCGCTTGCTTCGGCTGGCGGTGCCGGACAACCCGTGTGGTACGAGTAGATCGATCTTCTCGCGGAACGATCGCGTGCCGTCGGCCTCCTCGTACGGCGTTCGGCCCCACAGCCCCGGACGCGCCGTTGTGCGGTGCTCGTAGCCGGCGTCGGCAAGGAGCGCCTCGATGCTCGGTAGGTCGCCAACCAGACCAGGCGTAACCCCGAGGTCGCCGTCCCCGGTCGGCATTCGCGGAACGTCGAGGTCCATCGTCCGCAGCAACACTGCGTGTGCTCCAACCAAGGTCAGCGAGTCCGCGTGGACCTGGAGAACCTCGACGACGTTGATGATTGCGCGGCGGCTCCATTCGATCTCGGTGCGAGGCTCCTTATAGGCCGTCAGGCCACTCGCCTCCCCATGAGGATGTCCGCCTGCTCGGCCATGCGGTCGATGCCACCGTAGGCGTCGATGACGACCTGGTCGCGAGCAACGACAGTCGTGCCGTTGATGTCGATGCGGCCGACCTCGCTCACACCGTCGAATGGGATGAGGGTCACCCGCATACCGAACGAGCCAGGTTCCTTGCGCACGAGGCTGGCTGCATCGGCGGCGGCGACTACGTCCTCGACGTAGAAGACCGGCCAAGCCTCTCCTGCACTGGATCGGTACTGATTGGCTCCAGCATCGCCGGTGAGGGCGTAGTCGATCCCTGCTGCGCGAAGCGACTCAGCGATCTGATCCGCCGACGGTCCAGCAGCGAAGTCCACCGCTCCGGCGCGCCGCGTCAGGCGCGCTGCGCGTCCCGCGCGGAACAGCAGGTCCGCTTCCTTGCCGCGAATGACTCGACCGTCGCCATCGAGAAGTCCGATGCGCGCCCAGCGCTGGCGCCATGGCTCGACGCCCGGGGTCGACGACACGTCGAGCTCCGGGTCGAGGGCGAGTCGGGCCGTCGTGAGCGCATCGACATCCGCAGCGCCCGTGAAGACGATCGGCTCCCCCAGCACCGTCAGGATCTCCTGCGCGAGATCGAACGACGGACTGACCGCACCGGACTCGATCCGCGTGACCGTGGTCGGGGCGACGTCGACCAGAGCCGCGAGCTGACGAGCGCTCAGCCCGTTCACGCGGCGCAGCGTCGAAATGCGCTCGGCCAGGTCCACGCCCAACAGTCTACGAGACTGTTGCAAATACGCAACACGTTAAGAATAGGCCGGAAAGCCAACATGTTGTCGCGACGTGTCAGGTCCTCGAACACATCGAGATCGGGCGGCCACTGGGTCGCCGAGTGATGGGGCCAAAGTGATGCACGAGAGTGACGCGCGAAGCCCCGGAACCGGTGTCCAACCGTGGCATTCACCGATCCGGCGAGAATCGCGACTAGGCCGCTGACCTGCGGTTTCGCAGTTTTCCGTCGACGGTCGTCGACCGATCAACCTCTTGGCACCTGTGGCAGGCGGCGTAGCCGATGGACAGGAAGATCGGTACGTCGCGGCGTCGTGCCTCCTCGAGGGCCTCGTCGCACCAGGGCCACCAGTCGACCGGGTTGTCGGCGTGCTGGCGTAGGTAGGGGGAGAGGGCGTCGGAGAGTCGGTTCGCCATCACCGCAGTCTGCCCGCTCCCTCGCACGGCGGCAGCTCGGGCGCAACCGGCGGGGTGTGTTCAGAGAGAGGAAGGGTCGAGCGTCGCGTAGACGTGGTACGCGGGCTCCTCGTACGGGTGTGCCGCCAGCATCGCCTCCAGCGCCGCGCGCGCCAGAGGGCGCTCGCACACGACCTCCACGCGTTCCTCCTCCACCAGCTCGGGGATGCCGACCGCGCCGATCGCGGGGTGGGCGCCCTCGACAGGCAGGAAGCGCCCGGTGCCTTGGGCGGAGAAGCTGCAGGCCCGGTAGGCGCCGATGGCCCCGGCACCGGCCTGGGCCGCGGCGGCTCGGACCGCGTCCGCGTCGCCCTGCGGCACGAACATCACGATCACGACGAGTTCGCTCACGGGGGTTTCCTCCTCGATCGCAGGCCAGAACCGCGCCGCCAACGCAGCGACCCCGGTGCGGACGGCACCGGGGTCCGGGGGATGCGTCGACGGGCTCGTCGACGCCTCTCACTGCAGGCTGCCCTCACGTGCGGGCTGCCCTCACGTGCTGCTCTCTTACTTCAGGGCCGCGACCGCCGCGTCATAGTCCGGCTCCTGCGTGATCTCGGGGACCAGTTCGGAGTGCAGCACCTTGCCGTTCTCGTCGACGACCACGACCGAGCGGGCGCAGAGGCCGGCGAGCGGACCGTCGGACATCGTGACGCCGTAGTCCTTGCCGAAGCTGGAGCGGAAGGCCGAGCCGACCGTCACGTTCTCGATGCCTTCGGCGCCGCAGAAGCGGCCGAGGGCGAAGGGCAGGTCGGCCGACGCGCAGACGACCGTGGTGTTGTCGAGGGACGCGGCGAGTTCGTTGAACTTGCGCACGCTGGTGGCGCATACGCCGGTGTCGATGCTGGGGAAGATGTTGAGCACGACCCGACGGCCGGCGAAGCTCTTGCCCGTGAGGTCGGACAGATCCTGGCCGACGAGGGTGAAGTCGGGGGCGGAGCTGCCCGCTGCGGGCAGATCGCCGACGGTCTGGACGGGGGAACCCTTGAATGCGGTCGTTGCCATGACGACTGTCTAGCACGTCACACCCGCGCGAGCACAGTCGTGGCCCGACCCCACGGATGCCCTGCCCGTGACCGGCGCTCACTCGAGGCGCCGAGTGTCGGCGCCGGTGTCAGCTCTCCAGCAGGCCGGCGCCCACGTACGAGCCGCGTCGGGCCCCGGGCGGCACGGCGTAGCTGGCCGACCCGATGTGGGTGGCCCACGTGTTGAGGGCGTCGGAGGCCGCGAGGCGTTGCTGGATCGGGACGAAGGCGTCCGCGACGTCACGCTGGTAGGCCACGAAGATCAGCCCCACGTCCGGTTCGCCGTCGGGGGAGAGGCCCACGTCGTAGTTGTATGCGCGGCGCATGATGCGCTCGCTCGCCGTGCGCGCCTGGGCTAGGGCCGCGTGGGCGTTGGGCGCGATCACCGGGAACCCCCGCTCGTCCACGGCGGTCCGGTCGACCAGGTCGTGCTCGCGGCTGCCGGTCAAGGGCGCACCGGTGTCGAGGCGGCGCCCGAACGCGAGCTCCTTGCCCTGCACCGTGACGTCGTCCCAGGCAGTCATATCGATGGCCATGCGACGGATCACCAGGTGGCTTCCGCCGACGAGCCACGGGTAGCGGGGATCGGTGCTCCAGACGACGGCGGCCGCCTGTGCCGGGTCGGTTTCGTTGGCCGTGCCGTCCCGCATCTCCATGAGATTGCGGGGCGTGGTGCCGGGAGCTTCGGTCCCGGCCGCGTTCACGAATCCGGACTGCACCCAGGCGACGCTCGCGAACGGTGCCGCGTTGCGCACGAGCCGTCGCTGCGCGAACGAGAGCGCGACGGGCTCCTCCGAGCAGATCTGCAGGACGAGGTCGGTCTGCCCCCAGGCCGGGCGCAGCCGGTCGGTGGCGAAGGCCGGCAGCTTCGCGACCGCCGGAGGCAGCGCGTCGGGTTTGCCGATGGCGTCGAACAGGCCCGCACCGAACCCGAACGTGACCGTGAGCCGCCCGGGGAGGGCGGCGATATCGTCCTCCAACGCCCCGAGGGGCGCGCCGCCCGACGTCAACCGCGCCGCGTCGTCGGACAGCAGTTGGAGCATCGCCCGGACCTGGGTGCTGCCCTGGCCGGGGCGCAGGTTCAGCCCCACGAACGACCCGTGGGCCTGCTGGCGGGTGAGGATGCCGCTCTGGTGAGCACCGAAGAAGGGCTCGGTCGCCGCGCCGTGCAGCGCGAGGCGGGGCCCGGCGGGGGCGGCCGGCTGAGCGGCCCTGGCGCCCGCCGCGTGGCCGACCGTCCCGCCCAGCAACGCGGTGCCTGCCAGCACCGCACCGCTGCCCAGCAGCGAACGACGCGAGTAGCCCGCCGCCTCTTCGGGGTCGCCCTGATCCGGCCGGCCCATCAGGAGCTGTGCCCGCCGCCGGCGTACCTCTCCTGCTCGCCGGTGAACGGCCGTGCGGCCGCGGTGAACTCCAGCGTCTTGCCGTCCTTGGTGGTCAGGGTGACGGTGACGGTGGTGCCGGCGGGGATCGGGTTGGTCAGGTTCATCAGCATCACGTGGTCGCCGCCCGGCTCCAGCACCCGCGTGGCGCCGGCCGGGATCGCGAAGCCGCCGCTGACCTGGCGCATCACCTTCTGGCCGTTCTCGGTGACCGTCTCGTGGAGTTCGGTATGGGCCGACGCGTCGGACTTGACGGCGACGACCTGGATCTCGGCGTCATCTTTTCGGCGCCGAGTTCGGGGACGGCCCGGACCCAGGTGTCGCTCGCCTCCAGGCCTGCGTCGCTCTTGAGCGAGGCGGTCACCGTCTTGGCATCGTCCACAGCGTTGCTCGCGGCCGTACTCACCTGGCTCGCCGCCTGCGAGGCGGTGGCCCGGGCCTGCTCGCCCTCCTGGCCGCAGCCTGCCAGCACGAGGCAGGTGCACGAGGCGAGGATCGCGAGGGCGGTGCGGGACGCGGTACGCGAAGTCATGGTCGGTTCCGTTTCTCGGGGCTGGATTTCCGGGGGTTGGATTCTCAGGGGTTGGATTCTCGGGGTCGGATTCTCAGGGGTTGGATTCTCGGGGTCGGATTTCTCAGGGTCGGCGCCGCCGGGGCGGAGCGAATGGTGGTGGGCGCGACGTGGTCGATGCGCGGCGAGTGGTCGCTGCGCGGGATGAACGCCCGCCACTCTAGGCAGCAGACCGCTGGTCGCACGGCCAAGGGTATGCCCGCTCGTCGAGCGTGAGCAGCATCACCATCGGGCTCCCGAGGGGCCCGTCCCGGGGCTGGCGTCGGTCCTCTCAGCCACGGTCTGCTCGGGCACGGTCTACTCGGGCACGGTCTTCTCGCTCGAGGTCCCGTCGATGGATGAGGCTCCGCCCCGGGCGGCAACCTGCAGCCCCGGGAACTCCCGCAGGCCCCCGCCGAGACGCACCGCCGCCTCTTCGATGTCGGCGGTCCACGCCAGCAGCGTCCCAAGGGCGTCCTCCTGTCCGGACGCGGCGCCCGAGCCGGCGACGAACGCGGCGGCCAGAGCGTGCAGGACGTGGACGGCGAGACGCTGGGCCGCCGTGGCGTCCGGGACGGGGAACGGCAACTCGTAGCCGAGCGCAGGCGGCGACGTGTCCCCGCCCGGGAGCCCTTCCAGCGCGCGGCACGTCCGCAGGACGAGGTCGCGGGCGGACGCCACGTCTCGCGCGTTCGGTGCGCGGGCGGCCGCCACATCCATCCCATAGAGCGCGGAGCGCGCCGCCCCCAGCTGGCGTGCCGTCTCCGCCGGGGAGGCGGTGGTCGGGGCCGGCGGTGGCGCCAGGGCGACGTTCGCCAGGGTGGACCCGACCGCGCGCTGGACCCGGGTCGACAGGATGAGAGGTATTTCGTCGGCGGGCGTCGCGCTCAGGGCGTCGCCGTCGCCCGGTGAGGCGCTCTCCGAGGCGTCTCCACCCCGCGCGAGTCCCAATGCCTCGGAGTCCGGCCACGCGGCACCGCGCGTGCCCTCGCCGAGGTCGGCGGGCAGCCGCGCCGACCCGTCCGGGTCTTCGGCGAGTTCGCGGACGCGCGCGGCGAGCACCCTCTCCTGCTCGACGTGCACGGCCGCGAGGCGGCTCGCCAGGTCGCCGCCCGCCCGGCCCGCCGCGCGGGCTGCGGCGCCTGCTCGACGGACCAGCGAGAGTTCCCGCGCGACCGCGACCGCGCGTGGGTCGACGGTCCGTGTCGGCACGCCCGGGATCGGTGGCGCGTCGTCCTCCAGGTGCACGCCGCACCCCGCCAGCAGGGTTGCGGCGCCCGCCACGAGAAGCCCCGTCGCGAGGAAGCCACGGCGCGTGGGTTCGTCCGCACGGGGCGGCGGCGGGCCGCAGCCTGCCGCGCCCCTGCCACCCGGCTGGGTTGGGCGAGAACGCTGCACGCCGTGCATCATGGCACCCCGAGCCGTCGCGGGCGCCCCGCCGAGAGCTGATCGGCCCACCTGGAGCCGGACGGCTACAGTGGGCGAGGATCCGGACCCATCGCTCCGCGACACCGCACTCTTGAACACGAGGAGGTCACCCATGGGCAGCGACAGGCGTGCCGCAACCGTGACCGAGGTGGCGAGAGAGGCCCTGGCCGGCAGCGGGCTGGTCGTCGAAGACGTCTCCGTGACCCCGGCGGGGCGGCGCAGCGTGGTGCGCATCGCGATCGACAAGGATCTGAGCTTCCTCGCGGCGGACGACGAGAGCTCGCCGGTCGCGCCGCTCAGCCTGGACGAAGTGGCCGAGGCCACTCGTACGATCTCCGACGCCCTCGACGCGACCGACGCGCTCGGGGAGGCGCCGTACGTGCTGGAGGTCAGCTCGCCCGGCGTGGGCCGCCCGTTGGAGGAGCCGCGGCATTACCGGCGCAACGTCGGGCGCCTGGTCGAGGTGCGGCTGACCGACGGGAGCGAGGTCGCCGGGCGCTTGACCGCGGCGGGGCGAGGAGTCGTCCGCCTGACGCTGGGCGATGGAGAGTCAGCGCGTTCCGGCCGAGAGGAAACGTCGCGAGAGATCCCGCTCGCAGACGTGCAACGCGCCCGGGTGCTGGTGGACTTCACCGCCGCGGGCCCTGGAGACGAGGAGGAGGACTGATGGACATCGACCTGGCCGCGCTGCGAGCCCTCGAACGCGAGCGGGACATCTCGCTCGACGTCATCATCCCCGCCATCGAGCAGGCCCTGCTGCTCGCCTATCACCGCACGGAGGGCGCGTACCGGCAGGCCCGCGTGGACCTGGACCGCAAGACGGGTCACGTGGTCGTGTGGGCCCGCGAGGACACGCCGCAACTGGAGGACGGCACCCGCGGCGAGCCGGGGCCGGAGTTCGACGACACCCCGGAGGGATTCGGCCGGGTGGCCGCGTCGACGGCGCGGCAGGTGATCGTTCAGCGGATGCGGGAGCTCGAGGACGACGCCGTGCTGGGCGATTTCCGCGGTCGCGAGGGCGACATCATCACCGGCGTGGTCCAGCAGAGCCAGGGTCGCGGCGTGCTCGTGGACTTCGGCACCGTCGAGGGACTCCTGCCGCAGGCGGAGCAGGTTCCGGGGGAGCGGTACGCCCACGGCGACCGGCTTCGTTGTTATGTGGTGAGCGTGCGGCGTGGGCCGCACGGCCCGCAGATCGGGCTGTCCCGCACCCACCCGAACCTCGTCCGCAAGCTGTTCGCCCTCGAGGTGCCCGAGATCGCCGACGGCACCGTCGAGATCGCCGCCCTGGCCAGGGAAGCGGGCCACCGGACGAAGATCGCCGTGCACTCCAAGGCCCCGGGCGTCAACGCCAAGGGCGCGTGCATCGGGCCGATGGGCGCCCGGGTCCGCGCCGTCATGGCCGAGTTGCACGGGGAGAAGATCGACATCGTCGACTACAGCCCCGAGCCGGCCGACTTCGTGGCCTCCGCGCTGTCCCCGGCCCGGGTCTCCTCCGTGGAGGTCGTGGACGCCGCGGCCCGCTCGGCGCGCGTGATCGTGCCCGACTATCAGCTCTCGCTGGCCATCGGCAAGGAGGGGCAGAACGCGCGGCTCGCCGCCAAGCTGACCGGATGGCGCATCGACATCCACCCGGACACGGCGGCGGGGTCGCCCAGGACGCCCGTCCAAGGTCGCGGCGAGTCCGCAGGTGGCCCGACCGAGGCGAGTCACTGAAGTCGAACGGGAGACGCTAGGATGGCTCCGGCCGTTCCCGCCGGGCCGGTGCGCACATGCGTCGGGTGCCGCGGGCGGGAGACACGGTCGCACCTTTTGCGGTTCGTCGCTCTTCCCTGCGCGGGCGGGTTCGTCCTGACCTGGGATCCGCGACGGAGCATGCCGGGTCGGGGAGCATGGCTGCACCCGGACCCGGACTGTTTCGATCTCGCCGAACGCCGTCGGGCCTTCGGGCGCGCCCTGCGGGTCGCGCCTCTGGATCTCGGCGATGCTCGGGCCGCGGTCGTCCGCACGCTCCGCAGCCCTCCCGTCGACGGGACGCGGGTCGCTCCGTGAGGAGTGCCCCCCACTCCGTCGCCGCGGACCGGCTCCGTGGCCGAAGGTGCAACCACCACAGCAGGACCCATGAGAACCGAAAGCGGGTTTGACGCTGATGAGCACGCGATGAGCACTCACCCATGAGCGCCCCCCAGCAGTAACCCATGGTTCGGCGTCACCTCGACCCCGGGCCATAGTGAGGAGAGAAGTGGCTAAGGTCCGGGTCTACGAGCTCGCGAAAGAGCTCGGAGTCGAGAGCAAGGTGCTGCTCGAGCACCTGAAGTCCAGCGGTGAGTTCGTCCGATCGGCGAGCTCGACCATCGAGCCCCCCGTCGTCCGCAAGCTCCGCGAGAGCTTCAGCACGGAGGTCGCTGCCGGCAAGGTGAAGGGCGCCAAGCCCGCCGCCGGTCGGACGGCGTCGCCCGCCAAGAGCGCTCAACCCGCCCCGAGCCCGGCGGCTCCGGCGACACCGGGTCCTCGGCCGGGCGCCGCTCCGCGTCCCGGCCCGGCC
>CAKUSI010000064.1 GCA_934678955.1 uncultured Austwickia sp.
GCCAGACACTGGTCATCCTGACCGGCGGCATCGACCTGTCCGTCGGCAGCATCATCGCCCTGAGCGCCATGACCGCGGCATTCGTGGTCAAGGATCATCCGGAGCGTCTGCTGCTCGCCGTCGTAGTGGCGGTGCTCGTGGGCATGGTCGCCGGCGCGATCAACGGGGTGCTGGTGGCGTACATCCAAATACCACCCTTCATCGCCACACTAGGCATGCTGACCACCGCGCGAGGGTTGGCGTACGTGGTGGGTGGCGGCGCCCCGATCAACGGCCTGCCCGAGAACTTCGGGTCGATCGCCAACACGAAGATCCTCGGCTTGGAGATCCCGGTCATCACGATGATCGTGGCGATCCTCGCGCTCGCGTTCGTCATGTCGAAGACCGCGTACGGCATGCGCGTCTACGCCGTCGGCGGCAACCCGATGGCCAGCCAGATCGCGGGCGTGAAGTCCAAGCGGATCCTGTTCTCCGTGTACGCCCTGTCGGGCCTACTCGCCGGCATCTCCGGGATCATGCTCTCCTCACGTGTCATCTCGGGCCCGCCGAACCTCGGGACGGGCTACGAGCTGGACGCGATCGCCGCCGTCGTCATCGGCGGGGCGAGCCTGATGGGTGGACGCGGTACGGTCTGGGGCACCGCCCTCGGCCTGCTGCTGATCCAGACGCTCAACAACGGCCTGGACATCCTCGTCGTCCCGGCCTACTGGCAGAGCGTCATCAAGGGTGTGCTCATCGCAGCCGCCGTCGCCGTCGACGTGTGGGCGATGAAGCGTCGAGACAACACCTAGCCCTCAGCGCATCGGCGCCCCGGCACCACCTCGGTGCCGGGGCGCCGACGCGCGTCTCGATGCCTGGCCCGCGGCGACGCCCTGCGGCGCCGGTTCTCCCCGGGGAAACCTGCGCGGTTCCCCCGGGGAGACGCGGTACGGATTCCCCTCGCGGCCCTTCGGTCAAACGCGGGCGGTCAGCTGCGGGTCAGCCGTCGCCGGTGGCGCGTCGTAGCCGTACGGGTTGGCCTCTTGGAACGCCCACGCGTCGCGGCACATCGCCGCGAGGTCGCGCCGTGTCCGCCACCCCCAGGCGGCGTCCACCCGGCGCGCGTCCGCCTGCAGCGTGGCGACGTCGCCGGGGCGCCGGGGCGCCTTCACGATCGGGATGGGCCGCTGCGCGGCCTCGCCGAAGGCCGCGGCCAGCTCCAGCACGGAGGTCCCCATCCCGGTGCCGAGGTTGAACAGGCTCATCCCGGCCTCGTCGCCGAGGTGCGCCAGGGCGACCCGGTGTCCGTCGGCCACGTCCACGACGTGGATGTAGTCGCGCACACCCGTCCCGTCGACGGTGTCGTAATCGTCGCCAAAGATCGTCAGCGCGGGCAGTCGTCCCACGGCCACCTGGGCGAGGTAGGGCATCACGTTGTTCGGCACCCCGCGCGGATCCTCGCCGAGCAGACTCGACGGGTGGGCGCCGACGGGGTTGAAGTAGCGAAGCGCGATCACCCGCAGCCCCGGGTCTGCCGCGCACGCGGCGGCGAGCAGGTGCTCACAGGTCAGCTTGGTGCGGGCGTACGGGTTGGTCGGCGCGCAGGGATCGTCCTCCGACAGCGGCCGACCCCGGTAGCCGGCGCCGTAGAGCGAGCACGACGAGGAGAACACGAGGGAGCCGACGCCCGCCCGCCGCATGGCTTTGAGGAGCTGCAGGGTCCCGTTGACGTTGATGTCGTAGTAGTCCAGCGGGATCTCGGTGGACTCCCCGACCGCCTTCTTCGCGGCGAAGTGGATGACCGCCTCGATCCGGTGCTCGGTCAGGGTCTTCTCCAGCAGCTCCCCGTCGCGGATGTCTCCCGTCACGAGCACCGGACGCCGCCCTGCGATGCGCTCGACGCGGTCGAGCGCGCGCGGCGAGGAGTTGGAGAAGTCGTCGACCACGACGACCTCGAAGCCGTGCTCCAGCAGCTCCACGCAGGTGTGGCTGCCGATGAAGCCGGCGCCCCCGGTCACGAGGATGCGCCGCGGGGTCTGCCCCGGGGCGAGATCGGGCGCGGGGCCATGGGTCGTCAGCGGCGTCATCGAATGCCTCCAGGAATCGCGAAAATCTCGGACCAGTTCAGCCAGGCGCTCCACGATCCGAGCTGTCCGGCGAGGTAGGACGGGTAGAGCGCGATGGCGACGATGAGCGGCACCCACACCAGCACGCCCACCACGGTCGGCGCCCAGGCCGTGGCCCGCAGCGCGGCACCGAAGCGGGTCCCGGTCGCGCGGGCCGCCTCCCGTGCGTGCAGCAGCGGAACCGCGAGCGCCAACACCGCGTACGAGGTGGCCAGGACGAGCGAGAGAAAGGCGTACCCGAAAGTGATCGTGTGGCGCTCGGCATACAGCGCTGCGGAGCTGGCGACCAGCGAGATCACCGCATACGGCAGGGTGAGGCGGGTGAGCAACGGCTCCATGCCGCCCGAGCCCTTGGGCGTCACCGCGAACACGATCCGGCGGTTCGGCTGCAGCGCCTGCCGGACGCCGGCGAGAACCCCCCGCAGGATGAAGGGCCACTTCGCCAGGGTGTAGAGGTACAGCTCCCAGCTCACCACCGGGCTGTCGACCGGCCGCCACAAGCGGCGGCGACGCAGCAGGAGGACCACGACGAAGAGCCACACCGGCACGAACATCCAGTGCGCCAGGAACGCCAGGTAGTTGACGCTGACCCAACCCTCGCCGCGCACCGCCGCCACGACCGGCAGCAGGATGCTGGCGATCATCGTCAGGCCCAGCACCGGGTAGTAGGTGAGCGCAAAGCTGAACCGCAACCGCTGGGCCCAGGTCATCCGCGCGAGGTGATCCCCGGCGGTGCGCAGGCCGAGGACGGTCAGGCTGCGCGACCACTGGAACTCCTGGGTCAGCATGGCCCCGAACGTGATCGGTCCGTCACCGTGAGCCTCGGCCCGGTGCGCGAACACGCCCTCCCAGCCGGCGGAGGTCAGCAGGAATGACGTGGAGAAGTCTTCGGCCAGCTCCGGCCCGATCCCGCCGATGTCGCGCAGCGCGGCGGTGCGCACCGCGTAGTGCGACCCGATGCAGGACGGCGCGAGGCCGCCGTTGTGGCCGAGCTGAGCGGCCCCGTGGAACGTCGCCTCGCGGTAGATGCGGCCGCGGTTGCTCCAGGAGGCGTCGGCGTTGGCGTCGTTCATGCTCGGCGCCGCGACATACCCCACGGCGCTGTCGCCGAACGGGCGGACCATTTCCGCGAGGTAGGTGGCCGACGGCACGTGGTCGCAGTCGAGCTGGGCGACGACGTCGTAGTGCTCGTAACCGACCCGGTCGTAGAAGTAGGCGAGGTTGCCCTCCTTGCACTTCGTGCGACGCGGATACGACGGTTGGTGGTAGTCGAGGATCCCGTACCGGGTGGAGATCTGCACGCCGTGCTCGGCGCACCACCTGCGGGTGACCTCGTCGGGCCGCTCGTCACACAGCCACACGTCGTAGGCGTGCGGGTACTCCTGGGCCAGCATCGCCGTCAGCGTGGTCCGCGCCACGTCCCACGGCTCCGACGGCGCCTTGGTGACGACGAACGCCACGCGCAGGTCGGGCACGGCCAGCTCCGGATTCACGCCGCGCAGGCGGTTCACCGCCACCAGGAAGTAGACCGGCATGTAGGCCAGGTAGAACAGCAGGACGCTGTTGATGACGAAGCCCGGCATTCCGAGGCGGTGATCCGGTGAGATCCACCACGCCCAGAACGCGACGAACGCGAGGACCCAGCAGCAGGACAACGCGGCGACCGCGAGTCGGTCGCGGCGACCGAGAAGGCGTACGAGCGTGTCGGGCCGCATCTTCCGAGCCGGTGCCCGTCGGCCGGTCAGGATCGGGCCGTGCGGGGTGACCCGCTCGACCTGGGTCGCCCCCGGCAGATCCAGGGCATGCCCGGGCCGCCCAGTGACGGGCCGCCCAGTGACGGACCGCTCGGCGATGGCCGGCCCGGGGACGGACCGCTCGGTGAGGGGCCGGAACCGGGTGCGGAGCGCGGCGGGGCGACCGTGGGAAGCGCGGGCGCGGGGACGGGCGTTCGGATCGTCGGCGACGCGGGCGTTGACGGAGTCGGCGAACATCGGCGGTGACCTCGTGGCCGGCCCGGTCAGGCGGCCCGGCGACGCGAGGCGACCCGCGTGCCCTCGGGGAGCGGTCCCGGGGTGTCGTGGTCTTCGTTCTCGAACTGCGCGCCCTCGAACTGCGCGCCTTCGAACTGCGCGCCCGCGACCGCCAGCGCCGCGTCTTCCAAGGAGCGGGATCGGAACCACTCGACCGTGCGGGCCAGCCCCTCCTCGATGCTCACCTGCGGCTCCCAGCCCAGCAGCTCCCGAGCCTTCGCGATGTCCGGCTTGCGTCGCGTCGGATCGTCCTGCGGCAGCGGGTGCCGCTCGAGGGGCGAGGAGGATTCGGTCATCGTCAGGATCAACGTGGCCAGTTGGGCGACGGTCTGCTCGTTCGGATTGCCCAGGTTGATCGGCCCGCGGTGGTCGGCGTCGAGCATGGCGATCAGTCCGCGCACCAGGTCCTCGACGAAGCAGAAGCTGCGGGTCTGGCCGCCGTCGCCGTAGATCGTCAACGGCGTGCCGGTCAGCGCCTGGGTGATAAAGCTCGTCACGACGCGCCCGTCGTGGGGGCGCATCATCGGGCCGTACGTGTTGAAGATGCGCACGATCCCGACGTTGACGCCGTGCACCCGCTGGTAGGCCATGGTGATCGCCTCGGCGAAGCGCTTGCTCTCGTCGTAGACGCTGCGCCGACCGATGGGGTTCACGTTGCCCCAATAGGTCTCGAGCTGCGGGTGGACCTGCGGGTCGCCGTAGACCTCGCTCGTCGACGCGAGGACGAAGCGGGCCCCGGCCTCACGCGCCAGCTCCAGCGCGACCTCGGTGCCGAGGCTGCCGACCCGCAGCGTCTCCAGCGGGAGGCGGTGGTAGTCGGGCGGCGACGCCGGGCTGGCCAGGTGCGCCACCGCGTCCAGGGCCTCGATCTCGATCCCCAAGTCCGAGGGGGCGAGCGTCGTGATGTCCGCGAGGACGAACGAGAACCGTGGATCGGCCACGAGGTCCGCGATGTTGGCCTGCTCGCCCGTCGACAGGTTGTCCACGCACACGACGCTGTCGCCACGCGCCAGCAAGGCACGACACAGGTGAGATCCCAGGAAGCCGGCTCCGCCGGTCACGAGAATACGCATGTTCAAAAGTCCCCCTCATGCACAGCGCACAGTTCGGGGGCGAACATGCCAAAGGCCCCGGCAGCACACAGCGCCGAACGAGCCACAGTCTTTGCCTCGAGCCTTGTTTCCCAAGACGCCCGAATCACTTCGTCGAGCGGTCCCCGAACAAGGACCTCGAATCCCCCCGAATCCTTGATGCGCGGGCTTCCCCAAGCCCACAGCCAAGGTAACCGACCGGCACAAGATTATGCAAGACGCTCGTCCAGTTCGCCTGGAGCTGGCTCGACCTCATGGCACTTTCATCAAGAGGCCGCGCGTCCCCGGCCGCTCGATGTCGCACAACCCTTACCCGCGGAGCAGGTGCCGGGCCATGACGAGGCGCTGAATCTGGTTCGTCCCCTCGTAGATCTGCGTGATCTTCGCGTCGCGCATCATCCGCTCGACCGGGTGGTCCTCCACGTATCCCGCACCGCCCAGCAGCTGTACGGCGTCCGTGGTCACCTTCATCGCTACGTCCGCCGCGTAGCACTTCGCCGCCGCGCCGAAGAACCCCAGGTCCGCGTCCTCCCGCTCGGACTTCGCCGCGGCCACGTACACCAGCTGCCGCGCGGCCTCGAGCTCCATCGCCATGTCCGCGAGCATGAATTGCAGTCCCTGGAATTCCGCGATCGCCTTGCCGAACTGGCTGCGTTCCTTCACGTAGCCGAGCGAATAATCCAGCGCGCCCTGCGCCACGCCGATGGCCTGCGCGCCGATCGTCACCCGGGTGTGGTCCAGCGTGCGCAGCGCGATCTTCAGGCCTTCGCCCTCACCGCCGATGATCCGGTCGCCCGGAATCCGGCAGTTGTCGAAATGCAATTCGCGGGTGGGGCTGCCCTTGATTCCGAGCTTGCGTTCCTTTTCCCCGAAACCGAACCCCTGGTCGGACTTCTCGACCACGAAGGCCGACACGTTCGCGCCGCGCCGCCCGTCGGGGTCGGTCACGGCGAGCACCGTGTAGTACTCCGAGATACCGGCATTCGTGATCCACGACTTCTGGCCGTTCAGAATCCAGTCGTCGCCGTCCCTTCGCGCGCGGCATTTCATCGACGCGGTATCGCTGCCCGCTTCCCGCTCACTCAGCCCATAACTGAACATGGCCTCGCCCGCGGCGACCGGGGGCAAGTACTTCTTCTTGAGCTCCTCGGTCGCCGCCAGGATCAGCGGCATCGTGCCCAGCTTGTTGACCGCGGGGATCAGCGAGGACGACATACAGGCGCGCGCCACCTCCTCGATGACGATGCAGGTCGCGAGCGCGTCCGCCCCGACGCCCCCGTACTCCTCCGGGATGTGCGGCGCGTGGAAGTCCGCGCGGCGCAGCGCATCGTAGCTGGCCTGCGGGAACTCCCCGGCCTTGTCGACCTCGGCCGCGCGCGGCGCGATCTGTTCGTCGCAGATCTCGCGGATCGCGGCGCGGAGCTCCTCGTGGTCCTCGGAGATCTTGTACAGGTCGAAGTCGGGGTTCGCAGCCATACCGGCAGTGTGCGCCGCCGGGCGCGGCGCAGGCACGCGGCGGGGGGCCTGATCGTACCGATGTGACGAAGACGACCCCGCCGACGGCACCCGAATCCCCGGGGCCGTGCCGCCGCATCGGGGCGAGGCGTCAGACTGGCGGGCGTGTACGTAGCTGAGCACTTCGCCCTGAACGACGACGAGATCGCCGCCATCCTGGCCACCATGGGCGCCGGCGACCTGATCACGGTCCACGACGACGGCCCCGACGCCACGTTCCTGCCGTTCCACTATGAGCCGGAGGCGAGCGAGGACGCCCCGCACGGGCGGCTTCTCACGCATGTGGCCCGTAACAACACGCAGTGCAAGAAGCCGTGCGTCGCCCCGTCGCTCGTGATCGCGCACGCGGGCGACCACTACGTCTCGCCGGCCCACCTGCCGGGCCACGACGAGGGCCGGGCGATGGTGCCGACGTGGGACTACATCACCGTGCAGGCGTACGGCACGCTGGTCGCCCACGACGACGCGGCGTGGCTTCGTCACCAGGTCGAGGCGCTGACCGACCGGCACGAGGCCGTCGAGGGGACCGGTTGGCGGGTGGATGACGCGCCGGAGCAGTACCTGCAGCGGATGACGCGGGCGATCGTCGGTCTCGAGCTGAGGATCGAGCGGTGGGTCGGCAAGGCGAAGATGAGCCAGAACAAGACGCCCGAGGACGTGGCCGCCGAGATCGGCGCGCTGGAGCGGCAGGGTCGGATGGACCTGGCGACGTACAAGCGCCACGTGTCCCTCCCCCACGCCATCGCGCGCAAGGAACTGATGGCGGAGATCGCGAAGCAGCGCCCCGAGTCCCTCGGCTGACGACGAAGCACGCAGCGAAGGGCAGGGCAAGCGACGCGCAGCCCTGCCCGGGGCGGAGTGCGAGGAGTCAGCCACACAAGCTCGGCTGACCTCGACCATGACCGATGCAACGGCGCTGGTCGCCGACCGACCTGAGCCGCTACATTCTGCGCTCATGGACGGGAAGCGAATCCTTCGGCTGGGCCTCGTGCCCACCCTGGCGGGCACCGTGGCGCTGGCTGGCTGCGGATCGGGCTCGAGCGGCGGCACGGCCACCTCGGCCGCTCCTGCCCCCGGGGCGACCAGCACGGTCATGACCATCACCTGCCCCACCGACAACACGCAGGCGTTCCCGAAGGTGCGGTTCGTCACCAACGTGGGCCTGGCAACGGGGGCGTTCCACCGTTGGGTGTACAAGCCCTACCAGGCGGGCACGTTCCAGGCCGGCGCCGACGGCCGGACGACCGCGCTCGTGAAGGCGGGGCTGGCCTCGGCCTTCGCGGTGAAGCAGCTGCACGACGCGAAGAACAACGTGATGGCCGACCCGGCCATGTGCAAGGCGTTCGCCGGGCCGATCACCCAGCTCACCGCGCAGTTGGACGGCCTCAAGGACCGCATCTCGGCCGGTGACCTGGCCGCGGTCGAGGGGGTCCGGCGTGAGATCGACGGGATCAAGAGGATCGGCCAGGCCAACGGCCTGACGATCGTCGACAACGAGAACGCCAACATCGGGCTCTGAGCGGGGCGCCCCCGGCGCGGGTCAGCGCCGGTGGTCGTGCTCGCGCGGGTGCGTGCCCTCGCCGCGCAACTCCGGGATCACGACACGCTCGAACAGGTCGATGCCGGACGTGTCGTACGCCGCCTCCGCGAAGTAGCAGATCGCGTACGTCATCCCCTGGGCCCGCAGTCCGGCCAGCGTCTCGACAATGCGCTCGGGCGTGCCGACCAGCGGCTGGGTGGCCAGGTTGTCGACCTGGGCGTCCGCCTTGCGCTCCGGGACGCCCGCGTCGATCAGGTGTGCGCGCAACCACTCCAGGCGGGCGGCCACCTCCCGCTCGTCGCGACCGATCACGACGTTGTAGTTGGCGGAGCGGACGATCTCGTCGTAATCCCGGCCGACCTCACGGCAGTGCTGGGCGAGGATCTCGCTCTTGTGGCCGAAGGTCTCGGGCGTGCCGTCGAAGTTCGTGTAGTCGGCGTAGTGCGCCGCGATGCGCAGCGTCTTCTTCTCCCCGCCGCCCGCGATCCACATCGGGATCCCGTTGAGGGGGGAGCCGTCGACGGAGGTTCCCTGAAGCGGCCGCGGATAGCAGAGCGCGCCGTCGACCTGGTAGTACGCCCCGTCGTGGGTGGCCCGCCCGGTGGTCCAGGCCTGCCGCATGATCTCCACCCCATCGAGCAGCATCCCGAGCCGTACGCCGATGGGCGGGAAGTCGTAGCCGTACGCGCGCCACTCGTGCTCGTACCAGCCGCCGCCGATCCCCATCTCCAGGCGACCCTCGGAGATGACGTCGACGGTGGCGGCGACCTTCGCGAGGTAGGCCGGGTTGCGGTAGCCCATACAGGTGCACATCTGCCCGAGGCGGACCCGCCCGGTGACCGCCGCGAGGGCGGACATGAGCGACCAGGCCTCGTGGGTGGCCTCCTCGCTGGGCACCGGGACGGTGTGGAAGTGGTCGTAGACCCACACGCTGGTCCAGTCGTCGCTGGAGTCGGCGCGGCGAGCCAGCCCCGCCATGACGCCCCAGTGCTGCAGCGGGTCGATGCCGACCAGGTCCATGCGCCAGCCCTGCGGGATGAACAGTCCGAACCTCATGCCTGGCCTCCTCGCGACGTCACGACCGATCCACCCTCCACCCTAGTTCCGAGCGCTGGTCGACCCGGACACCGACCGACGACGGCAGGTCAGGAGATCGCCTCGAGTCAGTCCGCGGCTCGGAGTTCGCGCAGGGCGGCACCCTTGGCGTGCGCCACGTCGCGCAGCTCGGATTGGAAGCGCAGCATCCGCTCGCGCAGCGCCTCCCCCTGCGGGGTGTCCGCGCTGGCCAGGATCCGCGCCGCGAGCAGGCCGGCGTTGCGGGCGCCGGCGATCGATACGGTCGCGACCGGGACGCCCGCGGGCATCTGCACGATGGACAGCAGCGAGTCCATCCCGTCCAGGTACTTCAGCGGCACCGGCACGCCGATCACCGGCAGCGGGGTGACGGACGCGAGCATCCCGGGCAGGTGGGCCGCCCCTCCCGCCCCCGCGATGATCACCCGCAGGCCACGCCCGGCCGCACCCTGGCCGTAGGCGATCATCTCCTCCGGCATCCGGTGCGCGGAGACCACGTCGGCCTCGTACGCCACCCCGAACTCCTCCAGCGCCTGCGCGGCCGCCTCCATCACGGGCCAGTCGCTGTCGCTGCCCATCACGATCCCCACCTGGGGTACGTCGCTCACCACGTCACCGTCTTCCTCGCCCGCCCGGCCGACCGTTCGGCTCAGTCATGTTTCGGCTCGCTCGTGCACCGGCCCATCCGCGTGTCATTCGTATGTCTGCTCACTCCCGCACGACCCCGGTCAGGTAGTCCGTCGCGTGCCGGGCCCGCCGCCGAAGGTCCTGCAGGTCGTCGCCGCACACCGTCACGTGGCCGACCTTGCGCCCGGGCCGCATCGCTTTGCCGTAGAGGTGCATCCGCAGGGCGGGGTCGCGCGCGAAGAGATGACGGTAGGTGTCATACACCGTGTCGTACAGGCTCTCGTCCGACCCGCCCAGCACGTTGCCCATCACGCTCCAGGGGTCCCGCGCCCGTGGATCCCCCAGCGGAAGGTCCAGCACGGCCCGCAAGTGTTGCTCGAACTGGCTGGTCACGGCCCCGTCGATGGTCCAGTGGCCGCTGTTGTGCGGCCGCATCGCCAGCTCGTTGACGACGAACGACGCCCCCTCCGCCTGCGGCCGCTCGAGCTCGAACAGCTCGACCGCGAGCACGCCGGTGACGTCGAGTTCCCCCGCGATCCGCAGGGCGGCCTCCGTGGCCGCCACGGCAACGTCCTCGTCGAGGCCCGGGGCCGGCGCGATCACCTCCGTACAGACCCCATCGGTCTGCACCGTCTCCACGACCGGCCACGCCGCGGCCTGGCCGGACGGGCTGCGTGCGACGAGCGCGGCCAGCTCCCGGCGGAATCCGACCCGCTCCTCCGCGAGGATCCCGTCCGCGAACGCCGGGGCGAAGCCGCGCGGATCCGCGGCGCCACGAGGTATGTCGCCCGCGGCCGCTCCGCTCGCGCCGCCGGCGCTGCCGATCCCGGCGTCGTCCCCCCCGGAGCCTGCGCCGCCGACCTGGGCGAACCAGTCCTGCGCCTCGTCCGGTGCGCTGACGAGGCGTACGCCCTTCCCGTCGTACCCGCCGCGCGGCGCCTTGAGCACCACCGGCCAGCCCACCTCGTCGCCGAACGTCCGCAGCTCCTCCTTCGTGCGGATCCGCGCCCAGCGCGGGCAGGGGATCCCCAGGGCGCCGAGACGTTCACGCATCGCGAGCTTGTCCTGAGCGAACCGCAGGGCGGCCGGCGACGGCCGCAACGCCACGCCGTCGGCCTCGAGCGCTGCCAGGACGTGCGCCGGGACGTGCTCGTGGTCGAAGGTGACCACGTCGCAGTGCCGGGCGAACGCGCGGACTTCCTCGACGTCGTCGTGGGCGCCCACGGGGGCGGACGGTATGACGAGCGCGGCCGAGGCGCCGACCGATTCGGCGAGCACGGACAGCTGGACGCAGAGCCCGACCGCCGGCGGCGCGCACATCCGGGCCAGTTGGCCGCCCCCGATGATGCCGACGACGGGGAAACCGCCCGGGACCCGGAGCGGACCGCGTTGGACCGCAGGCCCGGCCCCGGCACCTGGCCCACGAACATCGCAGGATCGGGCGATCGAGGCCCCGGCCGTCGAGGCAGGGTCGGGCGAGGGGGGCGCCACGTCGCTGGTCACCGGGTCAGGCTACCGCCGAGCTCTACAGGGTCCACTCGGGCCGGTCGCCCGCGGCCGTCCCCTCGGGTGCCCCCAGCGTGCTCTCCAGGGTGGGCTCGGCCGCGGACAGGAACAAGGCGAACACGACCGGGTATCCCGAGACGAGTTCCAGGCGCCCCCCGTGGCTTTCGGCCAGGTCGCGGGCCAGGCCCAGGCCGAGGCCGGTGCTCTTGGTGCTGACGGAGCGCTCGAAGATGTGCGGGGCGAGCTCAGGCGTCACGCCGGGCCCCTGGTCGGAGACCTCCACGACCACGGATGGACCCGAGCGGCGTGCGTCGATCCGGACGAGCCCCCGACCGTGTACCAGCGAGTTCTCGATCAGCGTGGAGAGGATCTGGGCCAGCGCGACCTGCGTGGTGACGATGCGCAGACCCCGCTCCCCGGCCACCCGGATCGTGCGGTTCTCCGCCTCGAACGCCGGCATCCATTCCCGCTGAAGTCCCGCGAGCACCCCGTCCAGGGAGGTGGGCCGGACCCGGTTGGCCGTGGGTTGCGCCCGCGCCCGGGCGAGCAACGAGTCGACGGTCGCGTTGAGCCGCTCGACCTGCTCGATCGCGATGTTCGCCTCCTCGTGGGCCACCGACAGGTCGTCGGTGAGCGAGATCTCCTCCAGGCGCATGAGCAACGCGGTGAGGGGGGTACGCAGCTGATGGGAGGCGTCCGCGGCGAAGTCCCGCTCGGCGGACAGGGAGGACAGGAGCTGGGTGGCGCTGCGGGACAGCACTTCGGAGACGCGGTCGATCTCCTCGACGCCGCAATGGATCCGTTGGAAGCGCGCGTCGCCGGCACCGAGGCGTTCGGCCTGCTCGGTAAGCCTCTTCATCGGGTCGGCGAAGGTCGACGACTGGCGCACCGCCAGCCACAGGCCCACGCCGCTCGCGATCATCGCCATGACCGCCGCGGCCACCAGGATCCACACCGGGTGGATGTCCGGCTCCGGCACCCCGTAGGCAGTGTCCCGGGTGAGGTGTCGGTCCACGCCGAAGATGGCCAGGATGATCAGGGGGATGAAAAACACCACGAATCCGGCGGCGCCGGCAATCACGGTCGACCGGATCAGCAGTCGCCGCACGGCTTACCCCATCCCGTCCGGTCGCTCGAACCGGAAGCCCACACCCCGAACCGTCGTGATGTAGCGCGGCCGCGCCGCATCGTCACCGAGCTTCTTGCGCAGCACGGACACGTGCATGTCCAGCGTCTTCGTGGAGCCGAACCACTGGGTCTCCCACACCTCGCGCATCAGCTGTTCGCGGGACACGACCTTGCCCTGCTCACGCACGAGGACGCGCAGGAGGTCGAACTCCTTCGCCGTCAGCTGCAGCTCGTCGTCGTTCATGTAGGCGCGGCGCGCCTGCGGATCGATGCGTACGCCGCCCTCGCCCTCCGGGCCGCCGGTCGGGTTGCGACGCAGGAGGGCACGGACCCGGGCGAGCAGCTCGGCGAGGCGGAACGGCTTCGTGACGTAGTCGTCGGCGCCCGCGTCGAGCCCGACCACCGTGTCCACCTCGTCGGCCCGCGCGGTCAGGATGAGGATCGGCGCGGTGCGGCCCTCGTTGCGGAGCCGGCGGCAGACCTCCAGGCCGTCCATCGAGGGCAGGCCGAGGTCGAGGATGACCAGGTCAGGGTTGTCCTCCGCGGCGTGCAGCGCGTCCAACCCGTCGTCGGAGACCGAGACGTCATACCCCTCGCGACGCAGGGCGCGAGCCAGCGGCTCGCTGATCGTCGGGTCGTCCTCGGCGAGCAGGACACGAATCATGTCGGCCATCCTAGGGGTTCGCGAACGGAGTCGGTCAGACGCCCGATGCGCGCGTCGTCACCTTCCCGTCACTTCCCGCCAACCATGCCGTCACGGCGCTCAGTTCGGCCCGACGCTCGCCGGAGCGTCCGGTCACCGCCGCCGCGGTCGGGGGATCCCCTCGGAGCCCGGGCGGATCACCGACATGCGGATCGTGCCGAACCCGCGCACGGTCCGCGGCCAGAGCGAGCGGACGCAAATGCCGTGCGCGTCGGTCTCGGTGAGACGCGCCGAGACGCGTTCGTCGGCCACGATCGTCCCGGGCCGGGCGACCTCCGTCAGGCGAGCCGCCAGGTTGACCGGAGTGCCGTAGAGGTCCCCCAGCCGCTCCAGCACCGGCCCCATGGCCAGGCCGATCCGCAGGCTGGGCAGATCGGGGTCCTGCGACAGCCGATCGATCAGGCTCAGCGCGATCCCGGCGGCGTCGCGGGGATCCCTCGCGGAGAACAGCACCCCGTCGCCGACGGTCTTGACCAGCCGACCCCCGTACGACGCGATCGCCTCCGAGGCGATCGATTCGAACCGCTCCA
>CAKUSI010000065.1 GCA_934678955.1 uncultured Austwickia sp.
GCGCTCACGGCGGTTACGACCCGAGCGTGGGACGCCGTGGCGACGACGCGGCGGGCGGCGAGGAAGCCGACCTGTGCCTGCGGATCCTCCAGGTGCAGCCCGACGCGCGCTTCGTGCTGGAGCCGGAGGCGGTCATCCACCACCTGGTTCCGGCCGAACGATCCCGCCCGGGCTACGTCCTGCGGCGCTGTTTCGTGGACGGGCGCGCCAAGGCAGCGATCGCCCGCCGGCGCGGCACCCGGTCGCTCACCAGCGAGTCGGAGTTCGCCAAGGCCGTGCTGCCCCGGGTCGGGGCGCTCGTGCGGCAGGGGCAGGTGGGCGCCGCCTCGATGTTGCTCGCCGGTATGGGCGTCGCCGGTGCCGGGTTCCTGAAGGGTCTGGCCACTGCTCGAACCGGCACCCGCCGGCCCGCCGACCGGATCGGGCCACGGGCAACGTCCGAGACGGCCCGCGAGGAGGTCACGTCATGCGCATCCTGATGCTCGCCCAGTTCTTCCCGCCGGACATCGGCGGGGAGGAGCGACACGTCCAGAACCTCTCCGCCCGGCTCGTGGCCCGCGGCCACGACGTCGCGGTGGCCACGCACGCGGTGCCCGGCCTGCCGGAGCGCGAGGTGCTGGCCTCGGGGGTGCGGGTGCACCGCATCCCCACGTCCGCCATGCGCATCCCGAGGGTCTATTCCTCGGAGCGTCAGCACCATGCGCCGATGCCCGACCCCGAGGCGGCGCGAGCGTTGCGGCGCGTGCTGGACGTCGAGCGCCCGGACGTGGTCCACGCCCACAACTGGATCGTGAACAGCGTCCTGCCGGTGCTCGGTCGGGGGGCCGGCCGCTACCCCCTCGTGCTGACGCTGCACGACTACAGCCAGGTCTGCGCGACCAAGCGGCTCATGCGGGATGGGTCCCTGTGTTCCGGGCCCTCCGCGCGCTGTCTGCCGTGCGCCACCAAGCACTACGGGTTCCTCGCCGGTCCGGCCACGGCGGCGGCCACGGCGGCGATGCGGCCCTGGAAGGCCCGGGCAGCGGACCACGTGGTCTCGGTGAGCCATTCGGTCGCGCAGCGCAACGGTGTCGACGCCTGGCCGAACTCGACCGTGGTGCCCAACTTCGTGCCCGACGAGCTGCTCACCCGTGAGAGCGACCCGTCGGCGCTTCGGCTGCCGACAGAGGCCGCCGACCTCGTCGGACGGGACTACCTGCTCTTCGTGGGGGACCTCTCGCCGGACAAGGGACTGGCGCCACTGCTGACCGCATACGAATCCCTCGGACCGGACCGACCCGCCTTGCTGATGGTGGGCCGACCCGGCCCGGGCACGCCCACGGACCTGCCGGAGGGTGCCCGGATCTGCCGGGAGTGGGCGCACGAGGACGTCCTGGAGGCGTTCGCCGGGTGCCGCGTGGCCGTGCTGCCGTCGGTGTGGCCGGACCCGTGCCCGACGACGGTCCTGGAAGCGATGGCGAGTGGGCGCCCCGTGGTGACCACCGCCATCGGGGGGATGCTCGACATGGTCGTCCCGAACGAGAGCGGGTTGCTGGTCCCGCCCGATGATGCCCACGCGCTGGCGGGAGCCATCCGCCGCGTCCTGAATGACCCGGACCTCGCGGCGCGACTCGGCCGCGGTGGTCGCGAGCGGGTCACGACCTTCACCGCCAGCGCCGTCGCGGCGCGACTCGAAGACATCTACTCCAGCGTGGCCGCATCCCGCGCCGCCTCGCCGGAACTCATGGAAGGACAGCTCACGCGATGAACGAGACGCAGGTCAACGCGCCGCAGGTCGCCACGCCCGCCGAGCAGGCGAGGCCGGCGAAGATTCTCATGGTGGCGATGAAGTACGTGCCCGACGTCGGCGGCATCGAAACCCACGTGAAGGAGGTCGCGGCGCGCCTCAACGCCCGGCCCGAATTCGACGTGACGGTCCTGACGACCGACATCAGCCAGTCCCGCCCGAAGTTCGAGGTGATCGACGGGGTCCGCACCCTCCGCGTGGCGGCCTATCCACGGTCGCGGGACTACTACTTCGCCCCGGACATCTACCGCCACATCGTCGGCGGCGACTGGGATCTCGTCCACCAGCAGGGGATCCACACCGCGGTCCCGCCGGTGGCGATGCTGGCCGCCGCGCGGGCAAAGATCCCCTACGCCGTCACCTTCCACACCGGCGGGCACTCCCTCGGGCACCGCAACGCGCTCCGCGGGTTGCAGTGGCGCACCCTCGGCCCGCTGTTGCGGAGGGCCTCCGCGCTCATCGGCGTCAGCCACTTCGAGGCGGAGCTCGTCGCCCGCGAGGCGCGGGTGCCGTCCGGGCGCGTCCAGGTGATCCGCAACGGCGGCGGCCTGGCCCCCCTGGAGACCCGACCGGAGACGCAGCCCGGCCTGATCATCTCCTCGGGCCGCCTGGTCCCCTACAAGGGACACCACCGGGTGATCGAGGCGCTGCCGCACATCCTGGAGTCCGAGCCGCGCGCCCGGCTGCTGATCCTCGGCGGCGGCGACCAGGGCAGCAACGAGCCGGAGCTCCGCGCGCTCGCCGAGAAGCTCGGGGTCGCGGACAAGGTGGAGATCGCCTCGCTGCCGCCGGAGGACCGCACCGCGATGGCGGAGGCGCTGTGCAAGGCCGACATCTTCGTGTCGCTGTCGGAGTATGAGGCGCACCCCGTCGCGGTGATGGAGGCGCTGAGCCTGGGCTGCACCGTGGTGGGCCTCGACGTCGCCGGCGTCGGGGAGCTGGTCCGCGAGGGCTGGGTCCGTGGCATCCCGGAGGACGCTTCGCCGCAGGACGTCGCGCACGCGATGCTCTCGGCGATGTCCAGCGGCCACGGCGTCGACCGGGACGAGCTGCCCACCTGGGACACGTCCGCGAGCGCGCTGACGGAGGTCTACCAGCGCATCCTGGCGCGCTCCCGGACGGCTGCCCGGAGCGACCGCCGCCGATGAGCCTGCCGGTCCTGATGTACCACTCGGTGCCCCTTGCGGGACCGGGGGACGTCCTCGCCGTGCCCGCCGCCCGCGTGCGCGAGCAGTGGCGGGCGCTGCGCGGGGAGGGCTGGGAGCTGATGGGTCTGACCGCCGGGCTCGTCGCGAAGGCGGCGAGCCCGGGCCGGCGGATCGCGTGCCTCACGTTCGACGATGCGGTCGACGACTTCGCGGGGGTGCCGGAGCTGCTCGAAGAGCACGGGGCCACCGCGACGCTCTACGTCCCGACCGCGCACGTCGGGAAGCGGGCCGGGCCGCTCGGGTACGCCCCCGGGCGCCGGATCCTCGGCTGGGACCAGCTGGCCGCGCTGCCGGACTCGGTCGAGATCGGCAGCCACGGGCACCGGCACGCGCCGCAGGACCTGCTGTCCCGTCCTTCGCTGGCGGCCGAGCTCGAGACGTCACGTCGGCTGATCGCGGAGCATACGGGGAGGGAGGCGGTCTCGTTCTGCTATCCGCACGGCTACGCGAGCCGGGGCACGGCCGCCACCGTGCGCGCCGCCGGGTTCGCCAACGCGTGCGTGATCGGCCACCGGGTCGCGCGGGTCGGCCGAGACGAGGCGTGGCGCCTGCCGCGGCTGCACGTCAAACCCGAGCACTCCGGCGGCGACCTGATGCGCATGGTCGCGGACGGCACCGGACCTCGAGCCCGGGTGCTCGCCGTGGCGCAGCCGCCCTGGCGGGCGGTCCGCCGGGCCGTCCACGCCACGACAGGGGTCGTCTTGACCTGATGCCGGCCCAGGCCGTCCGACCGATCAGGCCCTCGAGCGCGGCGGACACGATGCCCGCGGCCTCGCAGGGGTCGCCGACGAGCACCAGGGGAGCACGACGCGCACGGTGACGGCGCACGTCACATCCGTACGACGAAGAACGCGCGAGTCCCGGCCGCCCACCGCGGAAGGGGCCGCGAACTCAGAGGGGGGAGCAACACCATGGGCAAGGACCAGGGTCAGGAATTCGACTACATCGTGATCGGCGGCGGATCCGCCGGGTGCGTCGCGGCGGGACGGCTCGCGCAGGACCGTGATGTGCGCGTGCTGATGCTGGAAGCCGGCCGGGGGGACGGCAACCCGCTCATCCACATCCCCGCGGGGATCGGCATGCTGAAGAGCGAGGACTACGAGTGGCCGCTCTATTCCGAGCCGCAGCGGCACTGCAACGGCCAGCGCGTCGTGCTGCGCCAGGCCAAGGTCGTCGGCGGGGGCGGGTCGATCAACGCGCAGGTCTTCACCCGCGGCGCCCCATACGACTTCGATCTGTGGGAGCGCGAGTACGGCGCGACCGGCTGGGGCTGGGACCAGGTGTCGGCCGTCTACCGGCGATGTGAGCGCAACGACCGGTTCTCGGGGCCCTACCACGGCGTGGACGGGCCGCTCGGCGTCTCCGACCAGTCCGAGCCGCACCCGCTGTCGATGGCCTTCATCCGCGCCGGGCAGGAGGCGGGACTGCCCTACAACGGCGACTTCAACGGGGCGCGCCAGCACGGCGTCGGGCTCTACCAGCGGACCACCTGGAACTCGCTGCGCAACAGCACCTCGGTGGCCTACCTGAAGCCGGCGCGCAAGGGCGGCAACCTGCAGGTGCGTACGCACGCGCACGTGCTGCGGATCGTGGTGGCGGGTGGCCGCGCCGTGGGCGTGGACGTGATGATCAAGGGCCGCTTCCACACGTTCCGGGCGAGTCGCGAGATCGTGCTCTCCGCGGGCGCCTACCTCAGCCCGCACATCCTCATGCTGAGCGGCATCGGCGACCCGCAGATCCTGCGCCGCGCCGGCATCGACACCGTGCACGAGCTGCCCGGCGTCGGCAAGAACCTCCAGGACCACCCGCGGGTCGACATGTGCTATTCGATCCGCCCGGAGATGTCCATGGACCGGTATGCGCGGCTGGTGCCGGGCGGGCTCGCGGTGCTGCAGTACGGCGCCTACCGGCGGGGGCCGCTGACGTCCACGCTGGCCGAGGCCGGGGCGTTCGCCTACGTGGACGCCGACGCGCCGGCCCCCGACCAGCAGGTGCACTTCATCCCCGCGATGACGAACGAGTTCAAGGCGCTCAGCGGCTACTCGACCGGCCACGGGGTCGGCATCGACGCGTACACGCTGCGCCCGGAGTCGCGAGGGCACGTGACGACGGTGAGCGCGGATCCGTTCCGGCTGCCGCTCATCGACCCGAACTTCTTGGCCACGGAGTACGACCTGCGCCAGCAGATCGAGGGTGTGAAGCTGATGCGGCACCTCATGAGCCAGCCGTCGATGGCGGCGCTGGTCGACCGTGAGTTCCTGTTCGAGTTCGACGAGGTCCGGACGACGGAGCAATACCGCCAGTTCGTCCGCAACCACATCGTCAGCGCCTGCCACCCCACCGGGACGTGCTCCATGGGCGAGGGCCCGGACGCCGTCGTCACCCCGCAGCTGGCGGTGCGCGGGCTGGACGGGCTGCGCGTGGCCGACGCCTCGGTCATGCCGTCGGTGCCCAGCTGCAACACGCAGGCCCCCACCGTGATGGTGGGGGAGCGGGTCGTGGACTTCATGCGGGAGGGCCGAGAGCGAGCCGGGCAAGGACTCGGCTCGCAGCCGGTGCCGACCGCCACGGGTTGACACACCGCTCGCGGGCACGGCGCCGGGCGATCTGCCACGGCCCCGGCGCTGCCCGCGGGCGAACACAACGAGGCGACGGGGGTCGCCGAGGGGAGTGGTTGATGTGGCGCGAAGAGTAGCCGGCCGAAAGGCACTGGTCATCGGGTTGACCGTCTTGCTGGTGGCGGTCGCCGCCCTGGCGGTGGTCTGGGCCCGAAGGGGTAGCGATCCCGGGCCGAGCGGGCCCACCGCCGCGCCATCGACGCCGAGCCACAGCCAGCGCAGCAGCAGCAAGGAGGTGTATGTGGACTGCGCCGCCCCCGCCGGCGGTGACGGCTCGAAGGATCGCCCGTGGGCCTCGCCGGCGGCCCTGGACGACGTCTGGTTGCCGCAGGGCGCCACGGTGTTTCTCAAGCGGGGGTGCTCCTGGGACGTCCCGGTCAGCGTGTCGGGGTCGGCCACGCGCAGCGAGCCCATCCGGGTCACCGCCTACGGTGAGGGTGTCGCCCCCATCCTGAGCGCCGGCTCGGTGCCGCGGGAGACGGCGGTCCTCACGCTCGAAACGCCGCACATGCGTGCGGACGGGCTGCACGTCCGCAGGGCGGCGGGTGCCGGGATCTCGATCAAGGGCGCGGACAGCCTCGTCTCCGACAGCACGATCGAGGACGTGGCCATCGGTGTGCAGTTCCTGGGAGAGCGCAGCACCGCGGAGCGGATGAACATCCACGACCTCAACATGCTGATCAATACCCCCGGCGGCAACGACGACGCCGGCGCGATCGGGTTCAGCGTGGAGGCCCACGATGTGACGATCGCGGACTCCACGTGCACGAACTGCGTCGCGCCGAGCTACGACTACGGACACGACGGCGGCTTCGCCGACATCTGGAACCACGGCGACCGCCTCACGATTCGAAACTCCACCGGCAACAACGTGGACGGGTTCCTCGAGGTGGGCGGCAACCGGCAGGACGCCTCCGCGGTCGACGTCCGGCTCATCGACAACAAGGTCAACTCGGTGGGCGGCTTCATCTGGCTGCACACGGAGGGTGATTACGCGATGCGGATCGGCCGCGTCGAGGCCCGCGGCAACACGATCGACAGCGACTCGCGCACCGAGATCCTCGGTGGGGCGATCGAGACGATCGAGTTCGTCGACAACACGGTGACCTCCACCTCCCAGATCACCCATGACCAACGCCCGGCGCAGCACCGGGGCAACCGGTACACGCTGCCGGAGGGCGTGAACGTCGGATTCGACCTCGACGGATCGGAGTCGCTGGAGCGGCGGTGACCCCGCCGGCAAGGTCCGCGGCGGTCCGCTGCGCCGGCGGGGCTATCCTTCTGGCGTGGCGGAGGACATCGACGCTGGTCACCTGGCGGGGGCGGCAGACGGCGGGATCGAGGTCGCCCCCTCGCGGGCCACGGTGTCCTGCGCCCGGCGGCTGGTCGTCAAGGTCGGCTCCAGTTCGCTGACCAACGACGACGGCATCCTCGACCTCGCTCGTCTGGGGGATCTCTCGGACGCGCTCGCGGCGCGCCGGCTGGCCGGGCACGAGGTGGTCCTGGTCTCCTCGGGAGCCATCGCTGCGGGCATCGTCCCGTTGGGGCTTTCGTCCCGTCCTCGGGACCTGGCCACCCAGCAGGCCGCGGCGAGCGTCGGCCAGGGTGCCCTGGTGGCGGCCTACACGACGGCCTTTCGGCGGCACGGCCTGAGTGTGGGGCAGGTGCTGCTCGCCGCATCCGACCTGACGCGCAGCGGACATTACGTGAACGCACGGCGCGCGATCGCCCGCCTGCTGCGGCTCGGCGTCGTACCGGTGGTGAATGAGAACGACGCGGTGGCCACCGACGAGATCCGATTCGGTGACAACGACCGACTGGCCGCCCTGGTGGCGCACCTGGTGAGCGCCCAGGCGCTGGTGCTGTTGACCGATACGGACGCCCTCTACGACCGGCCGCCGAGCGAACCCGGATCACAGCGCATCCGGGATGTGTCGTCGTGGTCGCAGATGGCCGCGGTCCGCGTGCGGGGATCGAGCACGAAGATCGGGACCGGCGGGATGGTCACCAAGGTCGAGGCGGCCCGCATCGCCACCGGCGCCGGAGTCCCCACCCTGCTGGCGAGCGCCCGCGACGTGGTCGACGCGCTCGCCGGGGAGGACGTGGGAACGTTTTTTGCGCCGACCGGACGCCGCCCGCAGAGCAAGCGCCTCTGGCTCGCGCACGCCAGCGAGCCCGAGGGCCGGCTGGTCCTCGACGAGGGGGCGGTGCGCGCCGTACTGGGCGGGCGGGCGTCGCTCCTGCCGGCGGGGATCGTGGAGGTCAGTGGGTCCTTCGACGAGGGGGCCCCGGTGGAGCTGGCCGACCGGGCCGGGGTGCCGATCGCGCGCGGCCTGGTCGCATACTCCAGCGACGAGCTGCCGCGCCTCCTCGGCCGCAGCACCCATTGGCTGCGGGACGTGTTCGGCTCGCGCTCCGCGCGGCCGGTGGTGCACCGCGACCACCTGGTGCTGCTCGCCTCGGACTGATCCGCCCGTGGGCGGGATCATGCGTGGGAAGAATCACACGCCCGCCGGAAGCGGCGTTCACACCCGGTGCGGCAGGTGAGCCGGCAGGTGGCTACGGTCGGGACATGTCGTACCAGATAACGCGCGCGCACATCCGCGACCTGCCGCGCGTGAAGCCGCTGTGGAAGTCGATGTTGCGCCGGTACGCGGACGTCGCGGGCGGGGACTGGCCGGTGCGGGATCCCGCCACCGCCTGGGCGCGCCGCCACGAGGAGTACCTGAGCTGGCTCAACGAGGGCGCCGGGGTCATCTTCCTGGCGCTCGATTCCGAGAGCGAGGACGTCGTCGGATACGCGGCCCTGCACTTCTGCGTGTCGGGGTCCACGTTCGACACGGGGGAGCGGTTCGGCGAGCTGGAGTCCCTGGCGGTTGCGGAGGAGCTGCGCGGCCAGGCGATCGGGTCTCAGCTGCTGGAGGCCTGCCGCTCCGAGCTGTCACGTCGGGAGATCTCGTTCTGGGCCCTGGAGACTCTCGCGGCCAACGTCGAGGCGACGCGGTTGTATGAGCGGTCGGGCTTCACGCCGTTCATGCTGCGGATGATCCAGAAGGTCTCCCACGTGCCGCTGTCGGATCCGATGACCGCCCCGCTCGTGCTGCCGTCCTCGAAGCTCGGGGTCGCTGCGCCGGCCGTGCAGGCGCCGATCGCCGAGCCCCCCACTACCACGCCGTCCATCGCCACGCCCCCCACCGCCGAGCCCTCCGAGCCGGAGCCAGGCGCGGCGGATCCCCGCGCGGTCGAAGCCGGCGCCATCGAGGCCGGGGTGGGTGGCGCGGTGGTGGGAGAGCCCTTGGTGGGCGACGCCGCAGCAGTCGACGTCGCGCCCCACGAGCTCACGGAAGCCGGTCCTGGGGTGGCCGAAGTGCCCTCGGCGCCGGTCACCGAGGACACCGACGGAGCCCACGCGGCCCCGGACGAGATCGCGCCCCGGGTCCGTGAGGCCGCTGAGGCGGCGCGCTTCGCCTCCCGGGATTTGGCCCTCGCGACACGGGACCGCAAGGACGAGGCGCTGCGGGCGATGGCCGATGCCCTCGTCGAGGGCACCGAGCGAATTCTCATGGCCAACTGGCAGGACGTCCAACGGATGCGGGCGGACGACGCGCCGGACAGCCTCGTCGACCGACTGTCCTTGGATGCCGGCCGGGTGGCCGACATGGCCGAGGGGCTTCGGCTCGTGGCCACGCTCCCCGACCCGGTGGGGGAGGTCGTCCGGGGGTCGCGGCTCGCGAACGGGCTGACGCTGCGGCAGGTGCGCGTGCCCCTCGGGGTCGTCGGCATGATCTACGAGGCGCGACCCAATGTCACGGCCGACGCGGCGGGCCTGTGCCTCAAGAGCGGCAACGCCGTCATCCTGCGCGGCGGGTCCGCCGCAGCGGACTCCAACCGTGCGATCGTCGCGCTGCTGTCGGACGCGGTCACGAGCGTGGGCCTGCCTGCGGACGCGATCGGTCTGCTCGACGGCGACCACGAAGAGGCGGTGTCGCTGATGCGCGCTCGCGGGCTCGTCGACGTCATCATCCCGCGGGGCAGCGAGCGGCTGATCCGGACGGTGGTCGAGTCCTCGCTCGTGCCCGTGATCGAGACGGGCAGCGGCAACGTGCACGTGTATGTCGACGCGGCGGCCGACCTCGCCAAGGCGCTCGACATCGTGCTCCACGCCAAGACGCAGCGGCCGAGCGTGTGCAATGCCGCCGAGACGCTGCTCGTGCACGCGGCGGTGGCGCAGGACTTCCTCGCGGACGCGCTCCCGCGGTTGTCCCTCGCGGGGGTGACGCTGCACGGCGACGAGCGGGTCGTGGCCGCCGGCGAGGCCGTCGGAATCAGCGTGCTGGATGCCACGAGCGACGACTGGGCAACCGAGTACCACGGCCTGGAGTTGTCGGTCGGCGTCGTGGATTCCCTGGACCACGCGCTGCGCCACGTCAGACGCTTCAGCACCGGTCACACCGAGGCGATCGTGACCGAGGATCTGGCCGCCGCGCGGCGCTGGACCTCGGAGGTGGACGCGGCGGTCGTGGTGGTCAACGCGTCGACGCGGTTCACCGACGGGAGTGAGTTCGGCTTCGGCGCGGAGATCGGCATCAGCACCCAGAAGCTGCACGCGCGTGGGCCGATGGCGTTGCCGGAGATGACCAGCACGAAGTGGGTCCTGGAGGGCGACGGCCAGGTGCGGCAGTAGCGCGGCCCGCCCGCCTCAGCCGCGGTCGTGTGCCTGCCGGGTCGCGGGGTGCGTCTCGTCCTTCGTGACCGCTTCGCCGGTGAGCGTGTCGTGGGCCACGTAATACGTGGGGCGCCGCTGCAGCATCGTGTACATGCGGCCCACGTACTCCCCGAGGACGCCGAGGCACAACAGCTGTACGGCTCCGACCGACGCGACCACCGCGACCGTGGACGTCCACCCCGCCACGGTGAGCCCCATCAGCCGAGCCACCAGTGCGTAGACCAGCACGCCGAGGGCGGCGACCCCGCCGAGAAGGCCGCACCAGGTGGCGAGGCGCAGCGGAGCCATCGAGTGGCCCGTGACGCTGTCGAGGGTGAGGGCGATCATGCGGGCGAGGGGGTATTTGGAGTCGCCCGCGGCGCGCTGCGCGCGGGCGTAGTCGACCCGGGCACTGGGGAACCCGAGCGCCGGGACGACGAGCCGGAGGACGCGGTGCTGCTCAGGCAGGGCGTTGACCGCGTCCACGGTGGCGCGACTCATCAGCCGGAAGTCCCCGGCGTGCCGCGGGATGTCCTCGCCGGCGAGGGCGCGCATGGTCGCGTAGAACGCGCGGGCGGTGCCCCGCTTGAACGCGGTGTCACTCGCGCGGTCCGACCGGACCCCGTACACGACGTCGACGCCCTGCTCCCGCGCGGCCGCGAGCATGCGCGGGATCGTCTCGGGCGGGTCCTGGAGGTCCGCGTCGATCGTGATGACGTATGCGCCGCGGGCGCGGGCGAGTCCGGCCGTGATCGCCGCCTGGTGTCCGGCGTTGACACGCAGGCGTACGACGCGCAGCGCCGACCAGTCCCGGCGGAGGCGCTGAAGGATGACCGGGGTCGCGTCGCGGCTTCCGTCGTCGACCGCAAGCACCTCGTAAACGAGGCCGAGCCCGTCGAGGACTGGGCGCAGGCGATCGGCGAAGAGCGGGAGGACGTCCTCCTCGTTGTAGACGGGGACGACCACCGACAGCTCCACCGGCTCGCCCCGGGATGGCCCGGACATGATCCCCAGGCTAGACGCCCTGCCTGCCAGAGCCGTTCGGCGCTTCAGGATCGCGCTCGGCCGACGGTCGGCGGCGGGTGCGCGCACCGGGGCACGCGGCCGGTGACGCGGGGATAGGCTGCCCCCATGTCGATGACCAGCGCCCTGCTCGCGCCCGCTGTGCTCGCGGCCGGATCCCTTGCCGCGGAGACCGGCGGGGAGCCCCACGTCGTCTGGCACCTGCCGATCCCGGCGCTGGCGTATGGCGTGATCTCACTGGTGGCTTTCTTCGCCCTGCTCGGCATCACGTGGATGTTCCGCAACGCCGGCCACACGCTGATGGCCGGGTCCGACACCGTCGAGCACGGACACGGCAAGCACCGGGCTCCATCGCATGGGGCCTCAGCGGGAGGCCACGGTCCGGGTCACTGAGGTGACGCCGGTGCGGCTCGGGGTGATGGGCGGCACGTTCAACCCCGTCCACCACGGTCACCTGGTCGCGGCGAGTGAGGTCGCGCACCGGTTGATGCTCGACGAGGTGGTGTTCGTCCCCACCGGGCAGCCGTGGCAGAAGGATCACAGCCTGCTGGCCTCGCCGGAGCACCGCTATCTGATGACGGTCATCGCGACGGCCTCGAATCCCCGGTTCTCGGTGAGTCGGGTGGACATCGATCGGGCCGGGCCCACGTACACCATCGACACCCTGCGCGACCTGCGCCGCGAACGGCCCGAGGCCGAGCTCTTCTTCATCACCGGCGCCGATGCGCTGCACCAGATCCTGTCGTGGAAGTCCGTCGAGGAGCTGTGGAGCCTCGCCCACTTCGTGGGGGTGACACGGCCCGGTCATCACCTGTCGGACAAGGGCCTGCCGAAGGGCGAGGTCACGCTGACCGAGATCCCGGCCATGGCGATCAGCTCCACCGACTGCCGCGCGCGGGTCGAGGCGGGTGAACCGATCTGGTACTTGGTGCCCGACGGCGTGGTGCAGTACATCGCCAAGTACCGTCTCTATCGCACGGCCAAGACCCCACCGTCGGCCGGGATCGAGCTGCCCCCAGGGCGGAGCTACGTATGATTCTCGGCGTCGCTCGTCCGGGTCGGCCGGTCGCCTCGGAGCTTTCCGCCCCACTGTCAATCACCTGGAGGAACCCGCGCCTGTGGTAGCCACCGAGCACGCCAGGACCCTCGCCCGCCTCGCCGCCACCGCGGCCCAGGACAAACTCGCGACCGACCTCCTGGCGTTCGATGTCAGCGACCGGCTCGCGCTCACCGACATCTTCCTGCTGGCGTCCGCGCCGAACGACCGCCAGGTCTGGGCGATCGTGGACGCGGTCGAGGAGCGGATGCACCGGGAGGGCTATCCGATCAGCCGACGTGAGGGTGACCGTGAGGCCCGCTGGGTGCTCCTCGACTTCGGGGACCTGGTGGTGCACGTCCAGCACCAGGAGGAGCGCGTCTTCTATCAGCTCGAACGGCTGTGGAAGGACTGCCCGGTGGTGCCGCTAGAGCTGGATGGCGAGCGCGCTGGATCGGACCTTCACGCTGAGGTGGAGACCAGGGCGCACTCTGCGTCTGACCCTGCGGTGGAGGATGAGGCTTCGGGCGGTCCGTTGCGGGCCGGGGGCGCCGCAGGATGAGCTCCGCGCAGCCGATCATCCACAGCATGTCGAGCCCGATGCCGAAGAACCCCCGCCGCGTGGTGTTCCTACGTCACGGAGTGACCGAGCACAACGCGCGCGGCCTGTGGCAGGGGCATCTCGACACCCCGCTGACGGACGACGGCCGCGAGCAGGCCCGCGCGGCGGCTCCGGCGATCGCGGCGTACGAGCCCGTGGTCGTGGTGAGCAGCGACCTGGCCCGCGCCGCCGAGACGGGGGAGATCCTCGCGGCGGCCTGCGGTCTCACGGCGCGCCGCGACCCCCGGTTCCGTGAGATCCACGTCGGCTCCTGGCAGGGGCTTGACGCGGCGGGGGTGGAGGCGGCGTTCCCCGGCGCGCAGGCCCGCTTGGCGGCGGGGGAGGACCTGCGGCGCGGCGGAGACGGCGAGCGGGTGGCCGACGTGGTGGCGCGGGCCCGCCCGGCGCTCGACGAGGTGATCGCGGAACTGGACGAGGGACAGACCGCGCTGATCGTGACCCACGGTGTCTGCGCGCGCACCCTGGCGTCGGATCTGGCCGGCATCGATCAGAAGACCGCCTGGCTCTCCCTCACCGGCCTGGGCAACTGCCACTGGGCCGAGGTGGCCCAGTCCTCCCCATCCCGGTGGCGTCTGGCGCTCTGGAACGGCCGGGCGACCCCGCTGGGCCGCCACGTGAAGGAGGCGCACGGCTACTGACCGGGCAGCCACCGGCCCGAGCGCGGCATCATGCAGTGGGCCGCCGGTGATTTGGGGTTGGCGCCGCCCGGGGGATACACTCGTCCGGTCCCCGGCAGGGGGCAGCGGGGCTGTAGCGCAGTTGGTAGCGCACCTCCATGGCATGGAGGGGGTCAGGGGTTCGAATCCCCT
>CAKUSI010000066.1 GCA_934678955.1 uncultured Austwickia sp.
CTGGCGCTCCCGGATCGCCTCGACGTCCTCGTCGCTCACGTGGAGCCGCAGCGTGCCCTTGGTCCCGTCGAGCACGATCCGCTCGCCCGCGGGGATGTCCAGCGCGCGGGGTTCGACCCCGGCCACCGCGGGGATGTCCATGGACCGGGCGATGATCGCCACGTGCGACGAGGCCCCGCCACCGGTCGTGGCGAACCCGACCACCTTGGTCCGGTCCAGCTGCGCCGTGTCCGAGGGGGTGAGGTCCTCAGCGATGAGGATCGTGCCCTCGGCCATCTCCGGGCGCTCGCTGCGCTGGCCGGTCAACTCCTCGAGCACCCGCCGGCCCGCGTCGCGCACGTCCGCCGCCCGGCCCGCGAGGATCTCGTTGTCAAGCGCGGCCAGGCGGTCGGCGTACGTCGTGAAGGCGCCCCGCCACGCGTACGGCGCGCTCTTGCCCTTGTCGATGGCGCTCACGGCCACGTCGAGCAGGTCCGGATCGGCCAGGATCTCCTGGTGCGCGGCGAAGATCGCCGCCTTGCCCGGGTCGTACTCCTTCTCCAGCTGGTGCTGCAGCGCTGAGAGGTCGAGCAGCGCCCGGTCGATGGCCGCGTTGAGCTTGCGCCGCTCGGTGTGGTGATCCTCGCCGTGTTCCGCCACGGAGATGTCCTCGTGGCGCATCTGGAAGACCGTGCCGATCCCGAGGCCCGGCGAGGCGGAGACGCCCAGCAGCAGGTCGGGGTCACCGGAGCGGGGCAGGGCCGGAACCGCCGACACCGGCTCGGCGACCGCCGGCACCGGGGCCGTGTCGTCCGTGCCCACGATCGGCGGGCAGTCCTCCCCGAGTCCCGAGCGGATCTGCGCGGTGAGGACGTCGACCGCCTCCTGGGCGTCCACACCGTGCGCGGTCACCACGACCTTCTGCCCGCGGGCCACGGCCAGGCCCATGATCGCCATGATGCTCTTGGCGTTCGCGGAGTCGTCGCCGCGGCGCAACCGGATGTCTGCGTTGAACGCCTTGGCGGCGCTCACCAGCGTTGCGGCCGGTCGGGCGTGCAGGCCGGTCGGGTTGGGCAGCAGGATCGCTTCGCCGGAGACCGTCCGCCCTCCCGCGTCCGCACCCTGCTCGACCGCGGCCGCGTCCGCCAGCTCGACGTACGCGGCGACGTCCTGCCCGGCGGTGACCCTCCCGGTGGCGGGCTCGATCCGGGCGACCCGCTCGGAGTTCGTGATCACCACCTGCGTGAGCAGGCTCTTGGCATGCAGGGCGATCTCGTCGAGGTCGATGTCGATGAGCGGGTCTCCGACGGCGACCTGCGCTCCCTCGGCCACCAGCGGACGGAACCCCTCCCCCTGCATCCTGACGGTGTCGAGCCCGATATGCATGAGGATCTCGAGGCCGTCGGCGGACCGGATCGTGATCGCGTGGCCTGAGGACTGCAGATCGGCCACCTCGCCCGCGATCGGGGCCACCAGTTGGTCGCTGAGCGGGTCGATGGAGAAACCCTCGCCGACCATCTTGCGCGCGAACACCGGGTCGGGGACCTGCTCGAGAGGGACCATCACCCCCGTGAGCGGTGCCCTCAGCGTGACACTCGATCCGCCACCAGTCTCACCCACGACGACCTCCTACGCGGGGGCTCTTCCCGGCGTGGCACCCTGCGTGTCGCGTCGGCGTTCGGACGCAGAGTAGTCCATCGCTAACGCCCGAAACACCCCCTCACGACTGCGAGTTGCCATCTGTTGTCGCGTCCACCGGATGAGGGTCGCCGACGCCTGCCGGGCCCTGCGCGAGGAGCGCCGCGAAGCCGGCCTCGTCCAGCATCCGCAGTCCCAATTCCTCCGCCTTGGCGGCCTTGGAGCCGGCGTTCGCGCCGACGACCACGTAGTCGGTCTTCTTACTCACCGATCCGGCCGCGCGCCCGCCGCGCGAGGTGATGGCCTCCTTGGTCTCGTCGCGGCTGAAGCCCTCCAGCGAACCCGTCACCACCACCGTGAGGCCCGCCAGCGTCTGGGGGGTTTCCTCGTCGGTGTCGTCGGCCATCCGCACGCCCGCCTCCGCCCAGCGGTCCACGATCTGCGCGTGCCAAGGCTCGGCGAACCACGAGGTCACCGACGCGGCGATCACCGGCCCGACCCCCTCGACCCCGGCCAGCTCCTCCTCGCTCGCCGCCCGGATCGCCGCCATCGTGCGGAAGTGGGTCGCGAGCGCGCGAGCGGCCGTCGGTCCCACGTGTCGGATGGACAGCGCGACGAGCACCCGCCACAGCGGCTGGGACTTCGCGGCCTCCAGCTGCGCGAGAAGGATCCGGGTCGTCTCCCGCGGTTTGCTCGGCGTCTTGGCCGTGGGCTTGGTGTAGAAGAAGAGCTCCTGCGTCGGCGCCTGGCGCTCGCCCTTCACCAGGCGGCGGCGCCACACCCGTACGTCGGCCAGCTCCTCGTCGCGCAGGTCGAAGAGCCCCGCCTCGCCGCCGAGCACCGGCACCTGTCGGGGCACCCCGTCGGCGTCCGCGGTGGCGGGACGGCCGTACTCGGGGTCGGTCAGCGCGATCGCCGCCTCCCATCCGAGGGACTCGATGTCGAAGGCCCCCCGGGAGGCCACCCCGTAGACCCGCTCCCGCAGCTGGCTGGGGCAGCTCTCGGCGTTGGGGCAGCGGATGTCCTTGTCCCCTTCCTTCTCATACGCGAGCGGCGTGCCACAGGCCGGGCAGTGCGTCGGCATCACGAACGGGCGCTCCGAGCCGTCTCGCAGCTCGACGACCGGCCCCACGATCTCGGGGATCACGTCCCCGGCCTTGCGCAGCACGACCGTGTCGCCGATCAGCACCCCCTTGCGCTCCACCTCGAACGCGTTGTGCAGCGTGGCCATCTCGACCGTCGACCCGGCGACCTTGACGGGCCGCATCACCCCGTAGGGCGTGACCCGGCCGGTACGCCCCACGTTGACCTCGATGGCCAGCAGCGTGGTGTTGACCTCCTCGGGTGGGTACTTGTAGGCCACCGCCCAGCGGGGCGCCCGCGAGGTCGAACCCAGCTGCCGTTGCGCGGCGACCTCGTCGACCTTGACGACCAGCCCGTCGACCTCGTGCTCGAAGTCATGCCGGTGCTCCCCGATCTGCGCCACCCGCCGCGCGACCTCGTCCAGCGTGTCCAACACCTGCGTGTGCGTCGAGACCGGCAGCCCCCACGCGGCCATCGCCTCATACGCCTGCGACTGCCGGGCCAGCTCGAATCCCTCCCGGGCCCCGACCCCGTGCACGAGGAGCCGCAGCGGCCGCGAGGCCGTGACCTTGGGGTCCTTCTGGCGGAGCGACCCCGCCGCGGCGTTGCGCGGGTTGGCGAAAGGCGTCTTGCCCACCTCGACCAGGGACGCGTTGAGGCCCTCGAACGCCTCGACGGGGAAGAACACCTCGCCGCGCACCTCGATCAGCGAGGGAATGGCCACGCTCGCGTCGTCGCGCAGCTGCTGCGGCACGCCGGCGATCGTGCGCACGTTGAGCGTGACGTCCTCCCCGGTGCGACCGTCGCCCCGCGTGAGGGCCCGGGTCAGCCGCCCGCCCTCGTACAGCAGGTTGACCGCGACCCCGTCGATCTTCAGCTCGGTGAGCCAGTGCACGTCGGCGCCGTCCAGCCCGCGCTCGACGCGCTGCCCCCACTCGGCCAGTTCGTCCGCGCTGAACACGTTGTCCAAGCTCATCATGCGCGTGCGGTGGTCGACCGCCGCGAACTCGGTGGAGAACGTGCCGCCCACCAGCTGCGTGGGGCTGTCCGGGGTGCGCAGGTCGAGGTAGCGCTCCTCCAGGTCCTGCAGGCGGCGCAGCAGCGCGTCGTACTCCCCGTCGGAGATCGTCGGGGCATCGCGCACGTAGTAGGCGAACTGGTGCTCGCGGATCTCCTCGGCCAGCTGCGCCCACGCGTGCCGGGCGTCCTCGTGGGCCGGGTCGGGCCCGGATCCGTCGGCGTCCGCCGAGGTCGGCGCATCGGAGTGGAGTGCATCGGAGTGGAGTGCATCGGGCGGCAGGTCGTCCGGCAGGGCTTCCTCGGCGGGGTCTTGTCGGGGCATCACGGGCACATCCTGCCGCAGGGCACCGACAGCCTCACCGCGCACGCATCGGGACATCACCTCGCGTCGCGCGCCCGGCTCCCCCGGCCGGGGCGCGCGGGCGGCGGGAGGGAGAGGAGCGGCGCGCGGGGCGTCACCGGCGTGGCCTGCGACAGGCGGTAGGTTCGGGTGCATGTGCGGCATCTGCGGTTTCATCGACCCCGCCACCTCGTACGACCGTGCGGCGGTCGTCCGCGCGCAGGCGAGCCGGATCGTGCATCGCGGCCCCGACGACGAGGGCTTCCACTCCGACGGGGACCTCCACCTGGGCTTCCGCCGCCTGTCGATCATCGACCTGCACCAGGGCCACCAGCCCCTCTTCAACGCCGACGGCAGCAAGGTCATCACGTTCAACGGCGAGATCTACAACTACCCGGCCATCCGCGAGCAGCTCGCGGGTCGCGGCCACGAGTTCCGGACGAACTCGGACACCGAGGTCCTCCTGCACGCCTACGAGGAGTACGGCACGTCCGTCTTCGACCACCTGCGCGGGATGTTCGCGTTCGCGGTCTGGGACTCGCGCGAGCGCGAGCTCTTCCTCGCCCGCGACTTCTTCGGGATCAAGCCGCTCTACTACGCGCCGATCCCCGGCGGCATCGCCTGGGCCAGCGAGATCAAGTGCTTGCTGGAGCACCCGGCCGTGCGCCGCGAGCTCAACCTCCAGGGCCTCGCCAGCTACCTCAGCTTCCAGTACAACCCGCTCGACGAGACGATGTTCACCGGCATCTACAAGCTCCCGCCCGCGCACTACCTGCGCTGGAAGGACGGCCGGTACGAGATCCGCAGGTACTGGGCGCCGGAGTTCCACCCCGAGGTGGGGCGGAGCTTCGAGGACCACGTTGAGGAGCTGTCCGCCGTCCTGGACGACTCGGTCAAGGCGCACATGATCGCCGACGTGGAGGTGGGCTCGTTCCTGTCCTCCGGCGTCGACTCCAGCTTCGTCGCGGCGAGCTTCGGCGGCCAGCGCACGTTCACGGTGGGTTTCGAGAACGCCGGATACAACGAGATCGACGCGGCCCTGGCCCTGGCCGCCCAGATCGGCGTGGAGTCGCACAGCAAGGTCATCACGCCGACCGAATACTGGGACGCCCTGAGCGACATCCAGTGGCACATGGACGAGCCGCTCGCCGACCCCGCGTGCGTACCCCTCTACTTCGTCTCCAAGGTCGCGCGCGAACACGTCAAGGTCGTGCTCTCCGGGGAGGGCGCCGACGAGCTCTTCGGCGGCTACCAGATCTACAACGAGCCGCACGGCCTGCGGCACCTGAACCGCCTTCCGAGGTCGATGAAGACCGGCCTGTGGGGCGCGGCCTCGCGGCTCCCGGACTTCTACGGGAAGAACTACGTGCACCGCGGCACCACCGCGCTGGTCGACCGGTTCATCGGCAACGCTTACCAGTTCCGCGCCGACCAGGTGGCGCGCCTCATGAACGCCGAGCTGGCGCATCCCCTCACCCCCCAGGACATCACCGGCCCCTTCTATGCCCGGTCGGCCGGCCAGGACGACGCCACCCGGATGCAACACCTCGACATCAACCTGTGGATGGTCGGCGACATCCTGCTCAAGGCCGACAAGATGTCGATGGCGAACTCGATCGAGGTGCGCGTCCCGTTCCTCGACAAGGAGGTCATGAAGGTTGCGGCCAAGGTGCCCACGGTCCACCGGATGGACGGGCGGCAAACGAAGCGCGTATTCCGGGCCGCGGCCCGCGCGCGGCTGCCGCGAGAGTATTACGAGCGACCGAAGCTGGGTTTCCCGGTGCCGATCCGGGTCTGGCTGAAGGAACAACCCTGGAACGCCCGCGTGCGCGAGGCGTTCGCCTCCCCCGCCGCCACGGAGCTCTTCGACACCTCGCTGCTGCGGCGACTCGTCGACCAGCACGAGGCGGGCGTGGCCGACAACAGCCGCCTGATCTGGACCGTCTTCATCTTCCTGGTGTGGCACGCCCGGTATTTCGGCTGACGCGCCGACGCGGACCCGGAGGCGAGCCTCCTACGCGGCCGCCCATTCCGTGGCTTCCGCGGCCACTTCGGCGACCGTGCGGTGGGCCCGCGTCGCCTCCGCGACGCTCGCCCCGGCGAGGCCGCACGCCGGCGTGATCACGACCGCGTCGAGCATCCGGCGCCCGAGCCCCAGCTCCCGCCAAGCGCGGATGAGGCCTTCCGCCACGCGCCCGGCGGGTCGCTGCAGGTCGTCGGTCGGCAGCGCGCCCGCCCAGAGCCTCATACCGGCTTCGACGGCCACGGCGACCGCCTCCCACCCGCGCGGGCCCAGCAGGGCGGTGTCCACGCTGACCCCGTCGAACCCGGCCTCGCGCAGCAGGACCAGCGGGACCTCCGGCGCGCAACAGTGCACGATCACCTCGGCCGCCCCCGCCGATCGCGCCGCGTCCGCGACCTCCCGTAGCGTCGAACGGGCCTCCTGGTCGTCCACGGGACGCAGCCAGCCCAGGCCACTGCTCGTCTGGAGCGATCCGGCGAGCACCGCGGGCAACGACGGCTCGTCGAGCTGCACGATCACTCGGGCTCCCGGCACGACCCGGGCGAGGTCGGCCAGGTGCGCCCGCAGCCCTTCCGCCAGCGAGCCGGCCAGGTCGCGCCAGGCCCCCGCGTCGGCCAGCACGCGCTCTCCGCGTGGGAGGCGCACGGCGGCGGCGAGCGTCCACGGTCCAGCCGCCTGCACCTTCAGATCGCCCTCGTAGCCCGCGTACGCCTCCGCCAACTCGTCCAGGTCGGAACGTAGGAAGGAGCGGGCCCGGCCGACGTCCCGGCCGGGCCGGTCCACGAGACGCCACCCTGAGGGCTGCAGATCCACGGGCATCTCGATCAGCATCCCGGCGGTCCGCCCGATCATGTCGGCTCCGGGTCCTCGTGCGGGCATCTCCGGCAGGTATGGGATCCCCGGGCGGCCGGTGCGGTCGGTATCCGTCATCGTGTCTCGGACGACCCGTACCGCCTCCCGGAAGGCGGCACCGTCCTGCCCCGGCCAGGAGCCGAGGCCGCTCGCTGCGCTCACGAGGGCGAGCCTAGGCCTCCTCGAGGTGCGCCGCGGTCTGCGCGGGCGACATAGGCGAGCGCCCCGAGAGCGACCAGCGCGGCGCCGGCGGCCACGGAACCCACAGGCAGGGCCAACGCCAGGACGCCGCACCCCACGAGGCCCACCGCCGGGATCCATCGCGGCGGCCGGCCTTCGTCCTCCCCGAGCCGTCGCGCGGAGGCGTTCGCGATCGCGTAATAGGTGAGCACCGCGAACGAGCTGAAGCCGATGGCTCCGCGCACGTCGCCCAGCGCCGCGGTCAGACCCGCGGCGAGGCCCACCGCGACCGCGGCCCGCCCCGGCACGCGGGTGCGGGCGCTCACGGCGGACAGCGGGCGCGGCAGGTAGCCGTCGCGGGCCATCGCGAACACCGTGCGGGACACCCCGAGCAGCAGCGACAGCAGGGACCCGACCGCGGCCAGCACGGCGGTGGCGCGGACGACCGGCTCCACGGCCGGCCATGCGCCCCGCGACGCGAGGTCCGCGATCGGCGACTCCGAGCCGGCCACCCCCGCCGGCCCCAGGGTCGTGAGCAGCGCCGCCGCCACAACCGCGTAGAGCGCCAGGGCGACCGCGAGGGAGATCGACACGGCGCGCGGGATCGTGCGGCGCGGGTCCGTGACCTCCTCGCCGAGCGTGGCGATCCGGGCGTAGCCGGCGAAGGCGAAGAAGAGCAGCCCCGCCCCCTGGAGCACGCCGTATGGTCCCGCGGCGCTCGGTCCGGTCTGCTGCGGCGGTCCCAGCGCCCCGGGGAACCACGCCAAGGCCGCGACGCCCACCAGGACGACCAGCACCACGCTCACGATCACCCGGGCGGCCAGGGCGCTCTTCTCGACGCCCGCGCAGTCGACCGCGACGACGGCCAGCACGGCCAGGACCGCGACGGCGTGGGCCTGCTCCGGCCACGCGTACTGACCCACCGTGAGCGCCATGGCCGCGCACGAGGCGGTCTTGCCGATCACGAAGCACCAGCCCGCGAGGTATCCCCAGAACGGCCCCAGCCTCGCCCGCCCGTAGACGTATGTCCCGCCGGACTGCGGGTGACGCGCGGCGAGCCGGGCCGACGAGGTGGCGTTGCAGTAGGCGACGAGGGCGGCGAGCGCCAGCGAGAGCGGCAGCCACGGGCCGGCCGCCCGGGCCGCAGGCGCGAAGGCGGCGAACACCCCGGCCCCCACCATGGCGACCAGCCCGATCATGACGGCGTCGGACAGGCCCAGGCGGCGCGCCAGCGCGGGGGAGTCCATGCGCCGATCCTGCCTGGCGCCGTTGGCCGCCGCGCGGCCATCCGGTGAACGCCGCGGCGCTCGGCTCAACCTCGGGAGGTCGACTCGATCGTCACCGACCCCACGACCCGCGTGCCGTCGTAGAGCACCGCGCTCTGCCCCGGCGCCACGCCGCGGGTCCGCCGCGCCAGGGCGATCTCGACCGCAGGATCTCGGTCCCCGTCGTCCCCGTCGTGACCATCCCCCCCTGCGCGCGCGGCGCCCGCCGCGTCGAGCGTGGCGACGGCCGGGATCTCCTCCCCGTGCGCGCGCAGCTGGACGCCGCACGCCACCGGGCCGTCCGGGGGCTCACCGCACCACCGGGCGTGCCGACCGCGCAGCACGTCGATGCCCAGCAGGTCCTGCGGGCCCACCATCACCTCGCCGCGCGCCACGTCGACCGCCAGGACGTAGCGAGGGGCCCCGTTGGGGGCAGGGCGAGCGAGGGCGAGGCCGCGTCGCTGCCCCACCGTGAAGGCGTATGCGCCCTCGTGCCGGCCCACGACGCTGCCGTCCGCATCGACGATCTCTCCAGCGGTCGTGCCGAGCCGCTCACGCAGGAAGCCGCGCGTGTCGCCGTCGGGGATGAAGCAGATGTCGTGGCTGTCCGGCTTCGCCGCGACCGCCAGACCGAGCTCCGAGGCCTCCTGCCTCACCTGCGCCTTGGTGGAGTCGCCGAGGGGGAAGTGCGCGGCGGCGAGCTGGGCGGCGTCGAGCACGCCGAGGACGTACGACTGGTCCTTGGCGGCGTCGACCGCCCGGTGGAGCTCGCGGCGCCCGGTCCGATTGACCGCGTCTCCCGGTGCGGAGATCCGCGCGTAGTGCCCGGTGGCCACGCCGTCGAAACCCAGCGCCAACGCCGTGTCGAGCAGCGCGGCGAACTTGATGCGCTCGTTGCAGCGCAGGCACGGATTCGGGGTGCGGCCCCGCGCGTACTCCTGCACGAAGTCCTCCACCACGTCGCGGCGGAACTCCTCCGCGAGGTCCCACACGTAGAAGGGGATGCCGAGGCGGTCCGCGACCCGGCGCGCGTCGGAGGCGTCCGACAGGGTGCAGCACCCGCGCGCGGAGGTCCGTTCGACGGCTGGATTCGAGGACAGGGCCAGGTGCACGCCGACGACGTCGTGGCCGGCTCGCGCCATCCGCGCCGCCGCGACCGCCGAGTCGACCCCACCGCTCATCGCGGCCACGATCCTCATCGCCGGCCCTCCACTCCCCCGCCGTGACCCACGCCCGCTCAGGCCCCCCGCGCCGCGGCCCGGGCCAGCGTCGCCGCGTGGGCGCGCTGGGCGCGCCCGACCGCCTCGGGGAGGGCCGCGAGGAACCGATCCACGTCGTCGGGCGTGCTGGTCCACCCGAGCGTCAGCCGCAGCGCGCCGCGGGCCTCCTCCTCGCTGTAGCCCATCGCGAGGACGACGTGGCTGGGGTGCGGGATGCCCGCGTGGCAGGCCGAGCCGGTGGAGCACTGGACGCCGGCGGCGTCGAGGAGGAAGAGCAGCGAGTCGGCCTCGCAGTCCGGCAACAGCACGTGGGCGTGGGCGGGCGATCGGCCCAGCACGTCGCCAGGAGTCCACTCGCCGGTCACCCGGGCGCCGGGGATCCGCTCCAGGACGCCGGCGAGCAGTCGGTCGCGCAGGGCGCCGATCCGCGCGGCCTCCCCCTCCCGGGCGTCGACCGCGCGCCGCACGGCGAGCGCCATCCCGACGACGAGGGGCATCGCCAGCGTGCCGCTACGCAGCTGCCGTTCCTGGCCGCCGCCATGCGAGATCGCCTGCAGCGGCGCCTGGTCGCGGGCGATCAGCAGCCCGGCGCCCACCGGCCCGCCGACCTTGTGCCCCGAGGCCGCGAGGAGGTCCACCCCGCTCCCGGCGAAGTCCAGCGGCACCTTGCCGACCGCCTGCACCGCGTCGGTATGCAGCGGCAGGCCGTGCTCGGCCGCAAGGGCGGCGATCTCGGCGACGGGCTGCACCACGCCGGTCTCGTTGTTGACCCACATGTCGAGGACGGCGGCGACCGTGCCGGGGCCTCCTTCACTCGGGTCTTCGATCGCCGTGCGGAACGCCTCGGCGGCCACCCTGCCGTCCCGTGCGCAGGGCACCCAGGTCACTCGCGCACCCTCGCGCTCTTCGAGATGGGCGACCGAGTCGATGACGGCGGAGTGCTCCACGGCCGAGACCACCAGGCGCCGCCGGGCGGGGTCCGCGTCGCGGGCATGCCGGTAGAGACCCTTGACGGCCAAGTTGTCCGACTCGGTCCCACCGGAGGTGAACAGCACCTCGGAGGGGCGCGCTCCGAGCGCGCTCGCGACGTCCTCGCGAGCCTCCTCGACGCGCCGGCGAGCGGCCCGCCCGGCACTGTGCATCGAACTCGGGTTGCCGAGCTCGCCCATCGCCTGGGCGACGACGTCGGCTACCTCGGGCAGGACGGGCGTCGTCGCTGCGTGGTCGAGGTAGACGCTCACGCAGAGCATGGTACGTCGGCGCTCATCCGAGGGTGTGACCGAGGTAACCGCGCCGGCCGGCGGGCGCCATCCGCGGTGCGGCGTCCTCGCGACCAGTGCGTTTCCCAAGAGAGTGGAAGGCCACGCTCCATGGCGCGCAATGAAACCCCGGGTCTGGTCAAGGACCGTCCGCCCGGTCGGTTATGGTCGAGGGCGTCCGGGGGTACCGCATCCGCCCTGCGGACCCACAGACCACTGAGCCCCGACGCTGCCCCCCGAAGCCGTCGGGGCTCGGTGTTGCGCAGGGCAATTCGCGCCCACGCCGCGGCATGCCTCGGGCCCGCCCCGACGTGGGAGCGGGCCCGTGGGTCCAGCGGTGCGGCCGGTCAGCCGCGTTGCGAGTCAGCCGCGCTGCGCCTTGATCTGACCATCCGCCTGCGGCAGCACCTCGAAGAGGTCGCCCACCACACCGAAGTCGACGAGGTCGAAGATCGGCGCCTCCTCGTCCTTGTTGATGGCCACGATCGTCTTGGAGGTCTGCATGCCGGCGCGGTGCTGAATCGCCCCGGAGATCCCGCACGCCACATACAGCTGCGGAGAGACCTGCTTGCCCGTCTGGCCGACCTGATGGGTGTGGGGGTACCAGCCCGCGTCGACCGCCGCGCGCGAGGCGCCCACCGCGGCCCGCAACGTGTCGGCGAACGTCTCGACCGGCGTGAAGTCGCCACCCGTTCCGCGACCGCCGGACACCACGATCGCGGCCTCGGTGAGCTCGGGCCGCCCGGTCTGCTGCTTCTCCCGCCGCTCGGTGATGCGCGCGGACTTCGCCTGGTCGGAGAGGAAGACCGCGACCTCTTCCACCGCCCCCGCTCCTGGACTCTCGGCCGGGGCGCAGGAGTTGGGCTTCACGGTCACGATCGGGGTGCCGTGGGTGACGGTCGCCTCCACGGTGTAGGAGCCGGCGAACACCGACTGGGTCGTCTCCACGCCGTCGCCGCCTGCCCGGACGTCCACGGCGTCGGTGATCAGACCCGAGGAGCACTTGATCGCCAGCCGGGCCGCGATCTCCTTGCCGTGGGCGCTGCTGGACATCAGGACCGCGGCCGGGGAGGCCTGCTCGACCAGTTGAGCGAGCACCTCGGCCACGGGCGCCACTAGGTATTCCGACACTTCCGGCGCGGAGACGACGTAGATCTTGGCGGCGCCATACTTGGCGAGCGTGTCCTTCGCCGCGTCCAGACCGGACCCGATGAAGACCGCGGACGGCTCGCCCAGCCGTGCCGCGAACGTGAGCATCTCGGACGTCGTCTTGCGGACGGCCCCGTCGACGTGGTCGACGAGCACGAGAACTTCGGCCATCGTGATCTCCCTTGTCCTCTCCGATGCCTCACACGAACTTCTGGATCGCCAGGAACTGCGCGAGCACCGCGCCGCCCTGACCGTCGTCGGTCACGATCAGCCCCTTGTCGCGCGGGGGGCGCTTCGCGGTCGAGAGCACCTTGGTCCAGGCGGCCTCGAGGCCCACCTGGCCGGCGTGTCGCCCTACTGGGTGGGTCAGTTCAACCGTTTCTACTTTGCGCCCGACAACCCCTGGAACGTGCACTCGCAGGCCTTGCACAAGCTGGGCACGGTGCGAACCAACGAACGGCTGGATGACTACACCCGCGATCCAGGCGTTCTCTACCGGTCCAGCTACTACAACGAGTGGATGCAGCCACAGGGTTTCCGTTACAGCCTGGGCAATACGTTGACCACCGATCGAAGCGGAATCGCCAACGTCACCTTGTTGCGTGCGCCAGACCTGCCCACTTTCAACGCACGGGAGGTGAAAGATTTCGAGAGGCTCAACGGACACCTCCTTCGGGCGCTTCGCATACGGGAATGCCTGGGAGAAGCCCGTCTGCGCCGCGATTTGTTGGCTGACGCGCTGGACGAGATTGAAGCCGGCATGCTGCTTGTGTCTCCCGAAGGGAGGTTGGTGCACGGGAATCGCGCAGGTCTACAACGCCTGGCGCGGGGTGATGGACTGGTGTATCGCGAGGGGAGGGTCCAATCCGCTCACGCGCCTCAGCAGGCTGCACTGGAGATGCACCTGCGGTCTCACGCGCCGCAGAACGTCCTGAACGCCGCACCTCGCGAATGCTTGCTTCTCCAGCGCTCCGTAGGCGCTCAACCGCTTCGCGTGAACGCGGTGGGTCTGAGCTTGCCAATGTCGTCGAAGCAGGCCGAGCGCGCTTGTGTGTTGCTCATCCTGTCCACGCCGGGGGGTTCCCCTGCGGAGGCGCCAATGGGGTGGTTGCGCCAGACTTACGGGCTCACGGAAGCGGAAGCGCGATTGGCGCAGTCGCTACACGGCGGACTGCGGCTGCACGAGGCGGCCGAACATCTTGGCGTGACCTACGGCACGGCCCGAACGCGTCTCAAGTTTGTATTTGCCAAGATGGGCGTCAGACGCCAGGCCGAACTCCTGACGCGCATCGCCCGTGACCTTGGGCCGCCCGTGGCCGGCGCTTGAGTGATTGCCCCCATTTGGGAGCTGTGTTTTCAGGCGCGCCTGCATAACATCCACCGGTGACCCCGTGTTTTCGATGATGCTTCGACTCACCGACTACGCGGCCTGGGCAACGACACAGCAGCAAGCGAGGCAATGGGTGGAGCAACAGCGCCAGGACGCGGTCAAGGCGCGCTTGTCTCACGGGGCGGCGCCGAAGCTTTGACGCCTTCATGCATCTCAGGAGTGCACACATGTCGATCGATGATTACAACCGCCATGCCACCTTGGGCTCCCTGGCGGGACCACCGACAAACGCCTCGCAACTGGCAGGGCAGCAAGCGCATGAGAATGCGCACAGACAGATCCCTGTCCATGGCAATACATCCACGCCAGGCTCCGGGCCGCCGGGTGAAATTCCGAAGTTCTTGCGCGAAGGTGCGCTGCGGCGGGGGCTGTGGACGC